>CAJXSB010000308.1 GCA_913060435.1 uncultured Desulfococcus sp. | reverse complement strand
ATCCTGAAACCGCGGCATTTCTCAGCGAGGGTGCCGGATGGGCATACCTGCATGCACCGGCCGCAGGATAGGCAGCGCTCGGCATGGATGAGAGGAGCCGTCGCATCCGGCATGATCTTCACGGCATCGTCCGGGCAGGCGTCCCGACAGGCATCGCATCCGGTGCAGGCGATATCCGTCACGACAGGGGGCGCAGCGGCGATGATGCCGACATCCTTGATCTGGGGCTGGGAGCAGGCGTTGGGGCACTCCGCCAGGGTGACGCGAAATTCATGGTGGAACTTGAGGTCTCCTTTTACCTGCTGCTTCAGGAATGAGAGGAGATCGGCATCCCGGAGGACGGCTTCGATCCGCTGCATGAGCTGCCCGGCGTCGCCGGCCCGGTTCGGGCATCCGCCGGGGCCGAAGCAGACATCGAGCTGGTAGCCCTTGATCTCCCGGGACATGCCCGTCAGATAATTCTGGCGGGTGGCGTTGACTTCGGCCAGTCCGATCAAGGCCTTGCCGGCTGCTGCAGCCTCGTTCTCCACCTGCTGCCGGACCTTCTTTCGGACAAAGAAGGGCACTTTCCGGATTTCTGCTTCGGCTTCCGCCGTCCATTTCATCATAATCTTCTCCTTTTTAAGGCTCAACCACCTCATATCCATCGCATGAACGAATCTCGAACGTTGAGGAGTTCAACATGATGGGCCCGTATATTGTCCCATAGCATTGACGGGGGGCGGCGTTATTGACATAGGTCAAAAGTCTGGTGATGGGGGGATGATGGAACGGATTTTCCGATAATGCCGGACAATGGGGATGCCTCGTGTCCCAACCTTCGGAAGAGGAATTCAGCCGTCAGCGGTGGTCAGTGGATGGTCCGGTCGGATATCTGAATATCCGGTCGGGGCGAAGCCAGGCACTTGGGCGGTTGCTCCAGCACCCGTCGGGCGGTCTTGTACCGAGACCGCCAGAACGGGCTGTCGAGGCGGGAAATGATGACCCTCTTTTTTTTCCGCGAGGCGTGGGTGAAGCGATTTTCGCTGAGGTAGATGCCCACGTGTCGGGAGTTGTTCCTGAATCTGAAGAATACCAGGTCGCCGGGCTTGAGCGACTTCCGGGGGACGGGAACACCGATGTGAATCTGCTGCCGGGTGGTCCGGGGCAGCTGGATGCCGTAGAGATGCTTGTAGAGGCGGAGGGCAAGGCCGGAGCAGTCCACCCCTTTGGTGCTGGTGCCGCCGTATCGGTAGGGTACGCCCTGCCAGTGGTTGATCTCCTTCCAGAACCGGAATGACGCCATATCCGCCGACTCGATTGGAATTGAAATCAGGCGCGAAGGCGTTGCTTTTCGATGTTGGACGGCGGTGTGGGAGGATACTGGGGGTTTGGCCAGCGGTGCAAAGGATACGCATCCACTCAGCATCGCCAGCCCGGCCAATATCGCCAGTCCACGAGCAAAATAGACTGCATTTATAAGAAATATAGACTTATCTGTGGCATTGCATGTGGTGGTGATGAGAATCATGCAGTATATGGGAGCGTCTCTTTTGGGGATGGAAGCGGATAAACGACGATGCGCTTGTCGAATGTCTGTACATACCATTCGTTCTGCCCTTTTTCAATAACGTATTCGGGGAGCAGGGGAACCTTCCCCCCGCCGCCGGGAAGGTCGATCATATACTGGGGGACGCCCATGCCCGAGGTGTGGCCCCTCAGGGCCGCCATGATCTCGAGACCGCAGGCCACCGTCGTCCGGAAATGGCCGGTGCCCTTTACCAGGTCCCCCTGGTGGAGATAGTAGGGTTTCACCCGGATCGCGAGGAGCTGCTGCATGAGGCGCTTCATGACGGCCGGGTCGTCATTGACGCCTTTGAGGAGCACGGTCTGGCATCCAAGGGGGATGCCCGCATCGGCCAGTCGGGCACAGGCCCGTTTCGAGGCCGCCGTGATTTCGTCCGGGTGGTTGAACTGGATGTTGACGTAGAGGGGGGCGAAGGCCTTGAGGCGCCGGTCGTCCATCACGCCTCCATGTCAAAAGGGTTGAAGCGGGTGTCGATATCGTAGACATCCATGCCTTCCCTTTTTTTGAGGAAATTGACCACAACGCAGGTGACGGGGGTCATGAGGGCTTCGTAGGCCGATTTGACGAGCCACTGGGTGATTACCGCCGATAAAATGGCTGCCGCGGGGATTGTTCCGGCAAAAGCCAGGAAGATGAAAACAGCCGAATCCAGCCCCTGGCCCACCAGGGTTGAGCCGATGGTTCGGGTCCACAGCCAGCGGCCCTGGGTGGCGATTTTCATCTTGGCCAGGATGTAGGCGTTGGCGAACTCGCCGATCAGGTAGGCGGCGAAGGATGCGAGCAGCAGGCGCGGCGTCTGGCCCAGGATCCGTTCATAGGCGGACTGGCCGTCCCAGAAGCCGGCGGCCGGGAGCTGTCCCCCGATCCAGATGGCCGTCACGGCGGCCAGGTTGCAGAAAAATCCCAGCCAGATCACCCGCCGGGCCTGCCGATAGCCGTAGACCTCGGTCAGGATGTCCCCGACGATGTAGCTGACGGGAAAGATGATGACAGCGGCCGGGAGGATCATCTCTGCGATGTGGACCAGCTTCACGGCGATGATGTTGGCGGTGATCAGGCAGGTGACGAACAATGCGGCGGTCACCAGGAAATAACCGGAGTAGGTGGACGCCCGGGGGGCATCCCAGGATGATGGTTTCATGGGGTTCTTTCAGGATAGGGATGTTGCTGTTTTTCTGTCAAGACGGCCTGTCATACACGGATCAACGCGAAAAATCAAGTCGGGGGAACACTGCTTCGAAGCTCCTCGAGCCAGGCCGACGCCTCGGCGTCGCTGGGGGCCCGCCAGTCGCCGCGGGGCGAGAGGGAGCCGCCGGAGCCGACCTTGGGGCCGTTGGGCACTGCCGAACGCTTGAACTGGCTGATCCGGAAAAACCGGTAAAGGAAGAGATCGAGCCATTTCCGGATGTCGTCCAGGTCGTATTGATGCCGTTTTTCCGGAGGGATGAGGTCCGACCAGCGGCCGCGGTTCACATCCCCCCAGGCATGGAGAGCCAGGAAGGCGACCTTGCTCGGACGGAACCCGTATCGGGTGGGGTAGAAGAGGGGGAAGTCCTGCAGCTCGTATGGGCCGATCTTCTCCTCGGTCCGCTGGGCGGGCTGGTCGCTGGCGCTGCCGTCGGCCGGCACCAGCTCGGGCGAGATTTCGGTGTCGAGGACGGCTGTAAGGATGCTGCCGGTCTTTGCATCGAACTGCCCGGTCTCGACGACCCATCGGATGAGATGTTGAATCATGGTTTTCGGCACCGAAGCGTTGACGTTGTAGTGGGACATGTGATCGCCGACGCCGTAGGTGGCCCATCCCAGGGCCAGCTCGCTCAGGTCGCCGGTGCCGAGGACCAGTGCGTGGTGGTGATTGGCCAGTCGGAAGAGGTGGGAGGTCCGCTCGCCCGCCTGGACGTTTTCGAAGGTCACGTCGTAGACGGCCTGGTCATCGGCAAAGGGGTGTCCGATGTCTCGCAGCATCTGCCTGGCCGAAGGCCGGATGTCGATTTCGCCGGCCGTGACGTCGAGGGCCGCCATCAGCTGGATAGCGTTTTTCCGGGTGGTCCGGCTCGTGGCGAATCCAGGCATGGTGTAGGCGAGAATGTTCTTTCGGGGCAGCCCCAGGCGGTCCATGGTCCGGGCTGCCACGATGAGGGCCTGGGTCGAGTCGAGGCCCCCGGAGACGCCGATGACGACACGTTCGATGCCGGAGGCGGAAAGGCGCTTCATCAGACCATGGACCTGGATGTTGTAGGCCTCATAGCAGCGTTCGTCACGTTTTTCGGCATCGCTTGGGACGAATGGGAACCGTTCAACCCGTCGGACCAGGGGAATCTCCCCCGATGGAATCTCAAATTCAAATGGGATGCGCCGCATCCCGGCCAGGCGGTCCCGGAGCGCCCCGGCGTTGTCGTTGAAGCTCGTGGCCCGCATCCGCTCCTGGACGAGCCGCTCCAGGTCGATGTCGGCCAGGATCATCTGGGGCCTGTTGGAAAAGCGCTCCGATTCGGCCAGGAGTTCCCCGTTCTCGTAGATCATGGCGTAGCCGTCCCAGGCCAGGTCCGTGGTCGACTCCCCGGGTCCCGCTGCGGAGTAGAGGTAGGCGGAGAGGCATCTGCCCGACTGGACCGCGCAGAGCTTCCGGCGGTATTCCGCCTTGCCTACGGTGATGTTGCTGGCTGACAGGTTGGCCAGGACCGTGGCGCCGGCCAGGGCTGCGTAGGTGGACGGCGGGATCGGCGTCCAGACATCCTCGCAGATCTCGACGGCCAGGGAGAAGCCGGGGACGTTTTCCGCCGTGAAGACCAGGTCGGCGCCGAAGGGGACGGTCCGGCCAAAGAGACGCACCTCGCGTCCGAGGGCGTTCATCCCGGAGGTGAACTGCCGCTTTTCGTAGAATTCCCGGTAATTGGGCAGGTAGGTCTTGGGGACGACGCCCAGGATCCTGCCCCGGTAGATGACCACGGCGCAGTTGAAGAGTTTTTCCTCGAAACGGAGCGGCGCCCCTGCCAGGATCACCGGCGAAAGGCCTCGGCTCTCCTCCAGGACCCGTTGGAGCGCCGCGGCAGCGGCGGAGAGAAGGGCTTCCTGATGGAACAGATCCTCGTTGGCGTAGGCCGAAAGGCCCATCTCCGGGAAGAGCGCCATGGCGGCATGGGCCTGGTCTGCCCTGCGGGCGAGGTCTAGGGTGTACCGGGCGTTGAAAGCCGGGTCCGCAACCTTGAGCGTCGGGATGCAGACCGCTGTCCGGATGAAGCCGTGGGTGTATATGGACTGGAACGGGCGGTTCATTCACGCCTCCGCGAGGCCGTCGATGAGGCCCTGAATTGCCTCGGCCCCGAAGGTATATGACTTGCGGCAGAATTCGCAGGTCAGGTCAATGGTGTCGCGGTCGTCGATGAGACGCTGGAGCTCGGTGCGGCCGAGGGAGATGAGGGCCTGTTCGAGGCGCTCCCGGGAGCAGCTGCATTGGAAGGCGAGTGCACTCTTTTCCAGGAGATCCACGGGAATGCCTTCAAATATCTGGTCGATGATCGCTTCGGGCGTGGCGCCGCTGGTCAGCATTTCGGTGACGGGCGGCAGAGAAGCGATGCGCCGGGACAGCGCGTCGATGAGCGTTTCGTCCGACGGGGGCAGGGACTGGACCATGAACCCGCCGGCGGCGGTGATGCCCGAAGCATCGGCGAAGACCCCCAGTCCGACGGCCGAGGGAATCTGCTCGGACTCCAGCAGGTAATAGGCGATATCCTCGGCGATCTCACTGGTGTAGAGTTGGACGATGCCCCGGTAGGGCTCCTTCAGGTGGAGGTCCTTGGTAACGGTGAGAAACCCCGCCTTTCCGATGGCGCCGGCCACGTCGAACTTGCCGCCCAGCAGCGGAAGGTCCACATGGGGGTTGCCCACGTAGCCCCGGACCCTGCCGTCGCTCTCCGCTTCGACGATGATTTTGCCGAGGGGGCCGCTGCCTTCGAATTTGAGCGCCGTCCGCTGCCCGGTTTTCAACAGCGCCCCCATGAGGGCGCCGCCGGTCAGTGCCCGCCCAAGGGCCACGGCTGCCGTGGGATAGGCGTCGTGGAGCCGGCAGGCCTCCTGG
>CAJXSB010000307.1 GCA_913060435.1 uncultured Desulfococcus sp. | reverse complement strand
CGAAGCCGGTGCAGCAGATCGTAGCCCCGGACGGAGACCCGAAGCCCGCCGTCCGCCCCATACGCATGGGCCACCGCCGTGACCTCCCCCTCGAAAAGCGGCAGATCCGCCCCCGCGATGCGAATGCGGAGGGCGGTGCCCGGCGGTATGTCCCCACCCCCCACCACCGTGCCTTCGGGCTCGTAGAAGACCAGCTCGCACAAGGCGGGCTGCGACAGGGTTTGGTGCACGCGGACCTCCCCCAGGGTCCTGGCGTCCATCTCCGGCAGGCGCACGCCGCCCATGTCTACGGTCACGCCGGGGATGAAGGCGGCGCTCACAGCAGCCCCTCCAGCACGTCCAGCGGCGGGATGTCGAGCATGGTCCCGGCGGGAATGTTGAGGGGATCTTCGATGTTGTTGTGGGCCATCAGGGGCCGCACCAGCGACGGGTCGCCGCAGCAGTGTGCTGCGATCTGGTCCGGCCGCTCACCGCCCGTCACCTCGTGGGACTCGAGCAGACCTCCCGCCCCCGAAGGCCCTGTCAGGCCGCCGGCAGCAGGGCGCCGCTCGTGGACCGTCGGCTCCGCCGGCTCCGCCACCCGGCGAAACCGCAGTCGCATCCAGGACCGCCGCGGGATGCCTTCGTTGGTAAAGGACTCGAACCGCTCGGCCACCGCGGTGATGATGCCCGGCAGGTGCCAGCTTTTTCCCCAGACGAACCGGCAGATGGGCGGCATGCCGCCGGCGCTGTTCTCGGCCAGCCGCCAGATGGGGCCGGTCAGATCACGCACGTCTTCCGTCGCCATGGACGACCCGCCCAGGGTGACGTCGAAGAGCAGATTGAGGGTCAATTCCGTGACGCCGCCGCCGCGGCGGAGGACCTGGTCGTCGTAGCGCCCTGTGCCCACGGCAACGCCACCGGCGCTTCGCCGCGTGCTCACCCCGGCCTGGCGCTGGAAAAGCAGGCTCTCGGGGTTGAGCAGGCACCCGATGCGCTCTCCGGTGCTTTCAATCAAAAAGGCCACTCGCTCCATGCATCACCTGCCTGTTCTCTCTCGAGCCGCCGCAGCCGCTCGGCCTGTTGAAGCGCCGCCGCCGGTTCGCTGCGGCGCCGTTCCATCTCCATCTCCCCCGATACCTCGATCGCCTCCGGGAGCGGCGGCCAGCGTCCGGCGGATTCGACACCGGAGGCCCCGTCCCCCCGCTTCTCCCCCGGCAGCCGGGGCCAGCGCTCCTCCTCCCATGGGGGGAGGGCCTCATGCCGCTCCGACTGCCGGATTTCCGCCTCCCGCCGGATTTTCGTCTCCAGATCGATGAGAGGCCGCCCTTCGCCGTTGGCGGCGAAGGAGAACGGTGTGCCGCCACGGTCTCTTCCGTCCCGCTTCCCGCCGTCTGCAGCGGGCCCACCCAATGCCGGGGCAGATTCTTTTCGCATTCGCCGCTCCAGGCTGCCGGCAGCCGGTGCTCGTGCACGCCCCGCGGCAGCAGGCGTCGGCATCGATGCGGCGGCATTTCTATCGGTCGCCTCGCGCTCCCCGTGGCCAGGCGGACCCGGGGCCGGCACGCTGCCGCCGCGGCCCCCAAACATTCGGCGATGGGGCGCCTGACGGCTTGCTTCCGCGCCGGTCGCAGGGCCGGTGGATCTTCCGGTCCCCGCCTCGCTCCCTATTCCGGAAGCCGATGTCCGCCCCGCATCGGGCTCAGGGAGGGCGTCCGCAGGCAGCCGGCCGGGTGCGGCGCCCGAAGCATCCCCCTTTTCCCGCATCAGGCCGCCAAATCCATCCGAAGACGATGGCGGCCTGCTCGAAGGGGCCGTCGGATCTGTCTCGGCGTCGGGCCAAGACTTTCGACGCACGCCGCCGGCTGCCGCCTCCGGGGAAGCGTCGGCCGCCAGCCCCGGCGCCACCGGCTGCGGGGGCCTTTTCCGGGATGCGCCGTCCACGGGGGGCTTTTCAGCGGATTCAGTGGATGTTTCGCTGGAACGTACCGAAGCACCCCCGGCGACTTCTGCTGGAAGGCCCGCTTCAGGCGCCCGATCCGCCGGGGGCTCCCCTCCGGCAGGCACTCGGCCTGCCGCCCCCCGGCCCTCATGGATCTCGCCTTTTTCCCATGGCCCTTCCGGGCCATGGGGAAAAACCTGCGGGGCCTGGGGCGCAAGCAGCTCCGGCGCGTGCCGGCGTACCCGGTCCACCCAGTGCCGGGGCGGCCCTGCGGGTGCCGATGCGCTTCCATCATCCGGTGCGCCTCCATCCTGCAGGACGAATCCCCCGCCGGCATCGGCCATGGGCTTTTCAGGACCGGGAGCCGTCGTCTCCTCCAGCGTCTGTATCAGACGGGAAAGCTGCCGACGCGCGGCCTGGGCCGCTCCCAGGAGCAGCCGCCGAAAAGCACCCCCCGTCATGCCCGCTCGATCCCTTCGTGGACCAGGGTGAGGGTTTCATAGGCGACCTCGTGCCCCAGCGCGTCGAGCCGCGCACCGCGCCAGGCCCGGGGCCAGGCCTGGTGCAGGTTCCAGCGGGTGTTCTCCTGCTGCCCGTCGGGCTTCAGGAGGATGATGGAGATCTCCTTCCGCTCGACATTGCCGGCAGCGACGTTCATGAGCCAGGTCCACAGGTCGGTCGACTCGCTCAAGCCCCATTTGAGGGTCACGTCGCCATACTCGACCCGCCCCGGCAGCTTCCGTACCGCCGCTGCAGCACCGCCTTCCCGGTAGGAGATCGCCTCCACCGACACGCTCAAGCCGCTGACCTCGGTGAAATACCCGACGGTTACGTTCTGGATGTCCAACACGAAATTATAGGACCGGTAGATGTCCATTTCTGGCATAATCAGCCTCCTTCACCCTCGGTTTGCTCGGATGCCGCCTCTTCCTCCGTTCCAGGGCCGCCGATCCACTGGCCGATGCGGAAGATGATGAACTCCGCCGGCTTGACGGCGGCGATGCCGATCTCCGTGACCAGCCTTCCGGCATCGACGACTTCGGACGGGTTGGTCTCCTCATCGCACTTCACGAAAAAGGCCTTTTCAGGCGCGTCCCCCTTCAGGGCGCCGTCCCGCCACACGATGGTCAGAAACGCCCGGACATCCCGTTCGATGGTCTTCCACGTCCGGGCGTCGTTGGGCTCGAAGACCACCCAGCGCGTCCCGGCGCCGATGGACTCCTCGATCATGTTGAAAAGCCGCCGCACGTTGATGTAGCGCCACTCGCTCGCGTCGCCGGCCAGGGTCCTGGCACCCCAGACGCGGATGCCCGCATCGGGAAAGAAGCGGATGCAGTTGACCCCGGCCCGGTTGAGCTCGCCCTGCTCCTCCCGGGTGACCTTGTAGCTCAGGTCCAGCGCACCCCGCACCGGCTCGTTGGCCGGGGCCTTGTGCACACCCCGCCGGGCATCCGTCCGGGCATAGATGCCGGCAATGTGCCCCGACGGCGGCGTGTAGACGATTTTTTTGGGATTGAACGGATCCGGCGTACGAATCCACGGGAAATAATAGGCCGCGCAGGCGCTCTCGCGGGCGCGGAGCCCGGAAGCGGCATCGCCCGCCTCCGCGTCATCTCCGGACGGCGGAACCCCGACCTTTTTCAGGCGGTCGATGTCTTCCACGGCCCTGGGGGCATCGAGGATGGCAAAGCGGTCCCCCATCTTTTCGCAGTGGCTGATGAGGGCCTCATAGGAGAGCGGGTCCGCGTAGCCCGGCGCCGCGATGATCTTCGCCTCATCGACGGTCTCGAGGGCGGCGATGCCCTCCCGTCGCCGCGCATCGCCGGCAATGGGCCTGCCCCGTCCCACATTGAGAACGTAGCAGCGGGAACCCCCATTGGCGAAAAACCCGAACACGGCCCGGGCCAGGTCGGTGCTGGGGCTGTCCGGCTTGATGAACTTCCGGGCGAACTCGGAGGGATTGTTGATGGCGACGGGTTCATTGAGGAAGGCCTGGGCATCGGGCGCCTCCCCGATGAGTGCAGCGGTGCTGGTGCCGACGGGGGTGATCGGTCTGGCACCGGTGGCGACCTCCTCGATGTAAATGCCGGGTGTCATATAGGTTGGCATGTCGACCTCCTATAAGTCGAAATGGATAATCAATGCGCCGCTGGTCATCTCCGCCGGCGCAACGGTTTTCACCATCTCCCGCCCCCGGGCGGTGATGTGCATCCCCATCGGTGCCTCCCTCAGGGGAACCGCATCGAAGGAGAACCGGCCGCGGGAATCCGTCGTGGTCTTCAGACCGCAGGACGGCAGGGCTACATGGGCATTGCCGAGGGGATCTCTGCCCGGCCCCAGCAAGACCCCCTGCATTGGCGAGAGGGACGAGCGGCGAAGCTCGACCGGGCCGCCCACCCGCTGTGTCGTCAGGTCTGAACGCTCCACACGGAGCGGCAGGCGGATGCGGAACGACGGTCGCGGCCTGATACCGAACGCGTGCCACACCTGGGCCGGGACCTCCCCCAGATCCACCTCATATTCCGGGTGCTCCATGGCGGCAAAGAGGAGCCGGCCGAGCATCCGGTGGGCGTCCGTGGGCGTTTCGGCCCAGGCGGTGAGCAGGTACTGCAGCATCACCTGAAGGGGCGCCCTTCGGGTGACGTGGGCCGGTGATGCCGGCAGGATATCGATGAGGTAGATCCCTACGGCGGCGGTCTGCTTCTCCTCCGGCGGCCCCAGGAAAATCTCGACATCGTCCAGCAGGCTCCCAGCCCATGCCGCAAGTTTTTCGTCAACGTGCTCAATCATGTCGACATCCAGAATGGAAATATCGTCTCTTGAAAGCAGCACCTCGGTTGAAGGTTAGAGATGGGGTTGATCCGAAGCCGTGGAGCGTGCCGGGCATTAGAGTGGAAAAGGCAGTGTCGATGCGAAACAGAACGTGATCGAAAGCGAGATGGATCCCGACGCGCCGGCGGCCGTGGGCCCGTACGTCATAGATGTAGTGGTTTTGACGTGTGATACACTATCGAGCTGCGCCGGCATAAAGTATCGGCTGCGCCGCCCCATCCTTCCGGGGTGACTCGTCAACTCGACGGGCGGTAACAATTTGTGTGAAAATCTGGCAGGAGACCCAGATAATGGCGCCGCCTGTCGGTGCAGTGCGAAAGCGATGATGCCACTATTTTTTCAGAATCCGGACGCGTGCCGTCTTCAGGCGTCCATGTTGTAAAACGGGTAAGATTATACTATAAACTTTAAGTCTCCCGCCACGGGGATGTCAACCCACAATACAGAGAGCTCCGTTGATCCGTACGGAAAACATAAGCATATTTATAAGATAATTGTCGGGATCCACCCCGATCAATCATCCCTCCGGGTTGCTGCGAGAGGAGGCATGAAACGGAAAATCAGCCAAGCCTTTCCCCGGTAGACAACCGCTCATCGCCAACCTATATTGAGAGCATAGACGGTCTACGGCCGATGGCAGACATGGTTCGCTCCCATCGGTGGCCGTCCCGCGTCATTTGGGCCCATCGGACCGAGGCCCCACCTGATACGCTGAGAATCCACATCAGAATCCGACGATTCACGCAATCAAGGACGACAGACCGACACCACAATCCTGGCGCAAAGCCGCCGGCACACTGCGGGCTTCCCCCGTTGGCGACGCTCTCCCCAGGCTACCGGATCCGCTGCGATCGATAGGCCGAAAACAGCAATCGGCCCACGAAACCCCAAAAAGCAAGGAGGCCTTCTATTATGAGATATTTTAGTAT
>CAJXSB010000306.1 GCA_913060435.1 uncultured Desulfococcus sp. | reverse complement strand
CCGCGCCTACCTGCACCCGGTGAAGCGGCGCCCCAACCTCAAGGTGATCTGCAGGGCCCTGGCCACCCGCATCCTCTTCAACGGCAACCGGGCCGTCGGGGTAGAATACGCCAAGGGAAAAAGTGGTACGACAAAGGTCTATGGCAACGAGGTAATCTGCTGCGGCGGCGCCATCAACTCGCCCCAGCTCCTTCAACTCTCCGGGGTGGGCAAATCCGCCGACCTGAGCCGCCTGGGAATTCCGGTGGTGCAGGAGCTGCCCGGCGTCGGCGAGAACCTGCAGGACCATCTGGAGGTCTATGTCCAGTTCGCCTGCAAGAAGCCGGTCTCCATGGCCCCGGCCCTCAAGTGGTGGAACAAGCCGTTCATCGGCTACCAGTGGCTCTTTCACCGGAAGGGCGCCGCCGCCACCAACCACTTCGAGGCCGGCGGGTTCATCCGGAGCAATGACGACGTGAAATACCCCAACATCCAGTTCCATTTTCTGCCGGTGGCCATCCGCTACGACGGGTCGAGCCCGATCGAAGGCCATGGCTACCAGGTCCATGTAGGGCCCATGTATTCCGACGCCCGGGGGACCCTCCAGATCACTTCCCGGGATCCACGGGTCTACCCGAGCCTGCGCTTCAACTACCTCTCCACCGACCAGGACCGTCGGGAATGGGTCGAAGCCGTCCGCTGCGCCCGACACATCATGAACCAGCCAGCCTTCGACGAGTTCAACGGCGGGGAGATCTCCCCCGGCCCAGCCGTCTCTACGGATCAGGAAATCCTCGACTGGGTGGCCAAGGACGGGGAAACGGCGCTGCACCCCTCCTGCACCTGCAAGATGGGCGTCGACAGCATGTCCGTGGTGGAACCGTCCAGCATGAAGGTCCACGGCCTCGAAAACCTGCGGGTGGTCGATGCATCGGTGATGCCATATGTTACCAACGGCAACATCTATGCCCCGGTGATGATGCTCGCCGAAAAGGCGGCGGATCTCATCCTGGGCAACGCCCCCTTAGCGCCCGAAAGCACGCCGTTCTATCGGCATGAACCGTCGGGTAAAAGTGCCTGACGCGGCGCTTTCGTTGTACTCCTATGGAACATCATTTATTGGAGGTTGGATTCACAGGCGTCTCGAACCAAGTTCGACTGATTCATGCAGCTTGACATCAAAGCGGACGGCCACCATTTTAAAAAAAAGATCCATTGTACTGTTCATCTGCTTCCGCATGAGCTTTCAAAGATCCAAAAATCGAAAGTTGGGCAGATGATGTGATCCCTTTCCAGAGGGAGATCGCAGATGAGAAGAGGGAAAAGCGAAACGCTCCAACATACGGAGGCAGTCGACCATTCCTCCTGTAGAACAGCAGCCGGACAACCCTTCAACGGGATGTCCGGCTGCTGTCTTTTTTAAGGGCCGCTGTATTTTCGCTTCGTGACGTCGTTCTTGAGAGGTGCGACATGAAGATTCATCGCTGCATGAAGGTGCTCGGGCTGCTGATGCCAGTATTCTTTTTGATGGCTGCATTCTCCGTTCCTGCTGGAAGACCGGCAGCCCAGCCCGGCCAGAAAAATCTGGTCTTGATCATCGACGCCTCCGGCAGCATGTGGGGGCAGGTCGAAGGCGTGGCAAAGATCGCCATCGCCAAGGAGGTTCTGATCCGACTGCTCCATGACCTGCCTCCGGGGGTGAATGTTGGCCTGGTTGCCTACGGACACCGGCGTAAAGGCGACTGCGGCGATGTGGAAGAACTCGCCGCCCTTGGCGCACTGAACCGAAACGCACTGATGGAGAAAATCAACAGCCTCAATCCCAAGGGCAAAACGCCCATCACCTTCTCCGTCCAGATGACGGCGGAGAAACTGAAGGCGATGGAGGAAGAAACAACGATTATCCTGGTCTCCGACGGCAAGGAGCCCTGCGGGGGCGATCCGTGTGCGCTGGTCCGGGAGCTCCGGCAAGCCGGCGTCCGGTTCATCATGCATGTCATCGGCTTCGATGTCAGTGACGAGGAGAAGCAGCAGCTGGAATGCATGGCCGATGCCGGCGGCGGCATGTACTACTCGGCGAACAATGCCGGTGAATTCCAGATGGCGGCGTCGAAGGTCGTCAGCGAAGCGCAGCCCTTTGGTTTTCTCGAAGTGACGGCAACTAAGCGGGGCGCCCCCTTCCGGGCCCACGTCTGGATCCACCCGGAGGGAGGGAAAAACTATCTGGTCCGGAAAGACACCGGCAAAGAGGGCCCCGCCGTCTTCCAGCTCCTGCCCGGGGTTTATGACGTCCGGGTCGAGGATTTCTCCCTGCCGGACAAACCAACGGTGAGACTGAAAAGCGTTGTCGTCGAGTCGGGCAAAACAGAAACCATAGACGTCGCCTTCTAGAAATATCCGACGGTCATCAACGATCGTCTCTGCAGTTTCAGGCAAACGAACAAGGAGGAGCAGCGATGAAGCGTGCTATCGGCTGGCTGGTAGGAACGGTCATCATATCCGTATTTGCCGCGATGGGTCAAGCAGAGGAAATTGCTGTTGACCTTCAGGGTGAAGGCAGGGCCTCGGATATGACAAGCATTGAAAAACGGGTTTCCCCTGATGAGGATCTTTCCGTCACAATCAAGGGCACTTCACGCTATCAAATGCCATCGAGAGGAAAATTTACGCTCTATACCGAAAAGCGGCAGAGGATCAAAGCGGTTGGATATTCGCTTCAGCCCGGAGAAGAGAAGTCTTGGGAATTTGCGGCAGATACGAACATCGCATTTGTCAACTTCGGCGTGTATGGCAAGGGCGCCGTCAGGGCAATACTGCGACAGGGTCCGCCGATAGGAGCCGCCGAGGCAGGTGCTGTCACCCCTGCACCGGATCTGCCTGGGCCTGTGGTCGCGGAATCATCGCCCGCGACGGCATCCGGTGCATTTCCGTCCCTGCTGAGAGAAGCGGAGACATCATACCACGAGGGGAAGACAATTGAAGCGATTGAAACACTCAAGCTGGCCGTGCTGGAGATCTGGAAAGAAGTACCCCTGACCGTAAAAAATGCAAGGCTTGTTGAAGACACGCAGACCTATGTGACCCGCAGACAAAATACCTTTGGCGCCGGCGAACGGATACATATCAATGCCCAGATTTTTGGATACGCATTGAAGCAAATCGGAGAAGCCTGGTCCATCAACATCACCACGGACGTCTATTTCCTGCAGGGGGGTGAAATTCTTGCCGGTCAGCAGAATTTCGGGAAATTCGAGCTCATTACTCCCATACCGAGCACCGAATTCCGCCTCGATTTAACCTACTGGCTCAACGATGCGCCCGCAGGCGCCTATGACATCCAGACGGTGCTCCACGATCAGAATTCCGGGCAAAGCACCACATTCACCACACAGATCAATATGAAATAATGCTATGAAATGATACGATAAAATGATGCGGATGCCCCGAATCCGCCCGTCAATCCGCCAGGGTCGAACAAGTGCCGCAGACCCCCAGGCGAAGCTCCTCGAACAGGTCCTTGGTCTTTCGGGAATCATTGCCGGTCGTCATGATTACAACCCAGGAGGCATTTGACTGCTTTGCCAGGCAGCGCAGCGAACCGCGCACTTCTCCTACGGAGAAGGTCGCTGCGGTGTTTTTCACCTTTTTTCGTGTGAAACGCCAGTTCCTGTCGGTATTTTTGAAGACCTCTCTGACGAGCTCTCCGCACCAGGTCATGTTGTTTGGGTAAATGTAGTAGTAATGAAAGTAAGCGGGCATTCGGGCAAGTGCTGGTGCAGGTGCCATGGCAATGCCCAGTGCACAGGCGAAACCGAATATTTGGACCATACTGCGAAATATCATCATGGCTTTTCTCCCATCGTGTCGGGTGGTGTTGGAGATCATTGCTGCTCCAGGCCGCATGTCGCACCGAAGGAACCGGTTCGGCCGACCATCAACGCGACTAACACGTCAGATGAAAACCTGCCGCGACATTCTCTCCCCTTCCATGGCGCCGGTTGAAGATTCGCACCGCTTCGGCGCTGTGATCATCAATAAGCTGAATACGGGCCTTCGCTAGCGCATCACGGACAGCGGGTTCGATTTTCATCATTCCGGAATGCCCGCATCCGATGACCAATACATCCGGCGAGGCTTCCAGGAAATCGGAGATGTCGTGGATGACAAGCCGGTGGCCGCTCTTCCGCCACCATTCCGGGATCACCTCGCCATGGATGATCTTGATGTCGTGGGTATAGGTTTTGCCGGCAACAACGATCTTCCCGAAGGTATAGGATTCAATCATGCCATCCACCTTTCATCTCTGCATATCGTCTGAATGATGCCGCAGGCGCCATACGCCTTCCGTGTAGTATTGCGGGCAGCCGGCATGGCAGTAGGACCGCCCTCCCCGCCTCTAGCCCGACGGCCGCAGGGCATGACCGGCATCGTATCACTCCCAGCCGCCTCAAGTGCGGCAAAGGAACCCTGCGCTGGAATGGCGTGCTGTAGTGACCATTTATGCGGCAGAAATGGCGGCAGCAACGATGCGGGATAATCGGATTACCTTACTAGCGGCACTTCAGCGAAACGACATGGGCGGAAACCGGTTCCGGAGACCACCGGCTGATGAAGCTCGAAAATTGAATTATGCAGGAATAGGTGCGATCCGACAGGTTGCGGCCTGCCACTGTCAAATTAATCAGTATGCCATGGCATGTCAAAAACGACTCCGGCGGCTGGATCATGCCCCTGCCCGAAATCGTCAGCTGCGAGTGCTGGGAGCGAAAAAAAGACGCCATCCCAGCCATCCGACTGCCGCGGCACCCGCAAGGAGCAGCGCCGGGAAAAAGAAGGCATAGACAACCATGCTGCCTGCGGCGATGGCCAGCACCGCAGCGATGCAGAGCAGGATGAATGTCTTGAGGGATGAGGCGATGGAGAGGGTGTATTTGCTGGAGTAGCGGATGGAGAGTTCTATGGGATGCTCCGCCGGACGGGGATCTTTCCGAGCGGTGACGGCGACACGGCGCCTGGGTCGAACCGTGTCCACCGCCTTGCGCATAATGTGAAATACCGGCCTGCGGCCTTCCGGCGGAGCAATCTCTTTCTGGAGGCCGGGATAGTCCCGAAGCGCCTGTGCCAGGGTGTACCGGTCCGGACCGGTCTTCTGGCTCAGGCCGTATGCCTGGACCTCGGTCAGGGCCAGGGCCGCCATGGTCAGGGTGTAAACCCAGGCGTTGCCCGACTTGCGCTTTCGTATAAAATTGCCCAGATCGCTACGGGAGGGGTCGCTGATCCTCGCCAGGACAGCAGAGACGCTCGACGGCTGCACTGTTCGCCCCGAGGTCCGCGAGACGGCATCGGCAACATCCCGGGCTTTCATGGGCGCGCCGCTCATCAAAGCGCCTACGACGCAGCGGGCAAGGGGTCGGGGGGGATGTTCGCGAATGCTCATCAGGTCACGTGCTGCGGTTGATTTTCTCTCTCAGTTTGCCCGAACATTTGAAGGTCACCACCTGCCGTGGCGCCAGCATCATATCCTCGCCCGTGGCGGGGTTCCTGCCGCGGCGCTGCTTTTTTTCCTTGACGCAAAATTTTCCGAAACCGCTGATCAATAGATCCTCCCCCTCGGAAAGGGTCCTTTTCATAATCTCGAGGAGCATTTCGACATGGTCTGTCGACTCCTTTTTGGAGAATCGCAGTTGGTCCTGTATTTCTTCAATGATGG
>CAJXSB010000305.1 GCA_913060435.1 uncultured Desulfococcus sp. | reverse complement strand
AGTCCGGCCACCATGCGCAGCAGGGTGGTCTTGCCGCAGCCCGAGGGGCCCAGAAGGGTCACGAGGCTCCCCTCTTCAATGTCAAAATCCATCTTTTCCACGGCAACGACGCTGCCGAATCGTTTCATGATCCCTTTGAACTGCACCATGGGCTGCTGTTTGCTGCCGGTCCCCAATGTCATCCGCCTCCCTGTTGATGTGGAATGTAATGCCCTGGCGCCGGCCGCCGCCAGGGCGACGCCGGCGCCGGACGATGCGCCGGTTCAGCTGCCGGCCTTGATGCGATCCCATTTCTCGGTCCATTCCACCTGATGGGCGTTCCAGTAGCCCGGGTCGGCGAAGAGGTATCCCTCCAGCTTGCCGGTGGGATCGAACGCCGGCATCTTTTTGATCTTGTCGGTGAGCGCCACCTTGGTCGGGTCGAGGCTGGGCGGATAGTTCTGCCCTTCGGCCACGGCGATGGCCGCCGCCGGCGCCAGCATGAAGTCGAGGAGCTTCTGGGCCACTTCCAGGTCGGTGCCCTTGAGAACGAAGAGGTATTCCATCCAGGAATAGGTGCCCTTGGGCGACAGGTAGCCGATGGGGTGCCCCTCCTGCTGGAGTGCGGCCACGCGGCCGGACCAGGCCACCGTGGCATAGATCTCCTCGTTGGCCAGGAGGCTCATCAGCTCGGCGCCCGAGGCCCAGTATTTCTTGATCAGCTCGCGCTGCTCCCGGAGCGCCGCCCATATGGCCTTGAGATCGGTCATGTTGTTGGGGCTCTGGCCGGTGTGGAGCGCCGCATACCACATGTTGGTCCGGAAATCGCCCTCCCAGCTGCCGATCCGGCCTTTCAGGTCTTTGTCCCAGAGGAGCGATGCACCGAGCTTTTCCGCCTTCTCCCGGCTCACATGCTTTGTGTTGTAGGCGATGCCGGTCTGGCCCAGGTCGTAGGGAACGGCCGAGAGCTTCCCGTTGGTGATGTCGCGCAGGGGCTGGATCATGGCGGGCATGACCTTCTCGAGATTGGGGATCTTCGACTCGTCCAGGACCGTGGAGAATCCCAGCTCCGCGTAGCGGGCATAGTCGAAAACAGCGCTGAGGTGTGCGATGTTGAACTCCCCTCCCGGCGGGTAGGACGCCTTGACCCGGGTCAGGAAGGAGTTCATGTCGCCGAATTCACCGTCGACAACCTCGATGCCGGTGGCCTTGGTAAAGGGCTTGAAGGCGTGCTCCCGGAAGGCCTCGGAAACAGACCCCCCCCCCCCGTCGAACCGGATCGATTTGGCGGCCCAGGCGTCCCGAACAGCCCCGGCAAAGGGCGCACCGGCCAGCCCCAGGGATGCGCCGGCAAGGCCGAGATACCGGAGAAAACGGCGCCGGCTGATGTCGCCGTTTTCAAACGCCTCGTTAAGTCGGTCGAGTTGGTCTTTGGTCACGATTGCCATGGGGTCTCCTTTCAGCGTTTGTTGTTCAGGTTCGGCCGGTGGAAGTTCTTTTTTCCACTGGCCTTATGGCTTTGCCCGGGAAAATCTGCGGGAGAGGTAGCCCCCCAGCAGGGGGGTGGCGACCGTCAGCACGATCATGACGGCGCCCAGCGCATTGATTTCCGGGCTGATGGAGTTTCTCAGCATGCTGAAGATCTTGACCGGAACAGTCTGGTTCTGGGCGGTGGCCCAGAACAGCGTCGCCGTGATGTCGTCAAAGGATATGGTGAAGGCGAAGAGCCCGCCGGCCAGAATGGCGGGCAGCAGCAGCGGGAAGGTGACCTCCCGGAACGTCTGGAACGCATTGGCGCCCAGGGATTTCGCCGCCTCCTCGTACTCCTTTTTGATGCCCACCAGCCGCGCCTGGACGATCAGCAGCACATAGGGCAGGGTCAGCACCACATGGCCGATCAGGAGCAAAGCGAAGCTCTTGGGCTGCTGGAGAAACCGCAGAAACAGCAGCAGTGCTACCCCCAGCACCACCTCGGGAATCATGATGGGCGAGAGCAGCAGCGTGTTGAGGGTATTTTTACCGGGAAATTCAAACCGGATGAAGGCCATGGCGGCCAGGATGCCGATGGCGGTGGAGATCAGCGCCGTCAGGGAGCCGAGAACAAGGGAATTCCGGAAGGCTTCGATGATCGACTCATTCTGGGCCAGTTTGACAAACCAGCGCAGGCTGACGCCCTCCATGGGAAAGATGCCGAACTGTTTGGGGTTGAACGCCAGCACCATCACCACGACGATCGGCGTAAACATGAAGATATAGACGAGAATCGTGTACAGCCGGATCAGCGTCCACCCGGGTGAAATTTTTTTCATGGATTATTTCCCCTGAAAGCTTTTGAAGATCTGATTGATGCCCAGATAACGGTTATAGGTCCAGACGATTACGAAGAGGAGGGAGAGCAGGATGACGCTGATGGCGGACCCGAACGGCCAGTCGAGGGTCCCGATAACCCGCTTGAAAATGAGGTTGGCGATCATGTCGTTGCCCGGTCCGCCCAGGATCATGGGGGGGAGATAGGTGCCCGCGGTCAGCACGAAGACCAGCAGGCATCCGGCGCTGACGCCGGGAAGGCTCAAGGGGAGCGTCACCTCCCGAAACGCCTGCCACTCGGTGCACCCCATGCAGCGGGCCGCCTCGAGGAGGCTCTTGTCGATGCCCTCCAGGCTGACGTAGATGTTCAGCACCATGAACGGCAGCAGGTACATGATCAGCCCCATGAGGACCGAGAACTCGTTATAGAGCATGGCGATGGGGGTCTCGATGAGGCCGATCTTCAGCAGGAAATGGTTGATGAGCCCCGAATCGCCCATGATGTTGATCCAGCTCATGGTGCGAATGATGAAGCTGATCCAGAAGGGCAGCATGATCAGCAGCAGAAAGACCCGCTTGTAGCGGCTCTCGCTCCGGTAGAAGAAATAGGCCGGGATATACCCCATGACCACGCAGAGGAGGACGGTCTCGAAGGCGATGCGGATGGTGCGGATCAGGATCCCGGGGTAGAAAAAATCCTCGAAAAATTTGGCGTAGTTGCCCATCTGGAACGCCGGGATGTCCGCTCCGCTGGGCGCGCGCAGCCAGAAGCTGTAGACCACGATGAAGCAGACCGGTATGACCAGCAGCAGGAAAACGGCGGTCAGCGACGGCGCCAGGAGCGCCCATGGTTTCCATTTGTCCGATTTCATTGGGGTGTCCCCTTCCTGTCATTCCCGCTGGCGCCCGGCATCATCCGCTTATGACCGATCTCTTTCCAGCGGCAGGATTTTCGAGAGTGTTCCGGCCGTCTCCTGGATCAGGCCGCCGTACCGGGCCTGGATGTCATCGGCGCTGTGCTCGAGCACCGAAAAATCAAACGAGACCGCGCCCACGCCAAGGCCGCTGATGGGGTCGAAGAGCGGCGCGGCGATGGATACCAGGCCGGGCAGGTATTCTTCATCGGACACGGCATACCCGCATGTCCGGGAGAGGTTCAGCTCCGCGATCAAGCGTCCCCGGTCGGTAATCGTTTTTCCGGTCTTGGCCACCAGGTCCATCCCCTCGATCTTCTCGGCGATCATGTCGTCGGGCAGGCTCGACAGATACGCCTTGCCCAGGGCGGTGTTGTGCAGGCAGTTCTTCGAAGCATCCGGCAGGGTGTAGGTCAGGATCTCCTCCGCCGTCCGGTGGTAGATTCGCACCATGGCGTCCTCCACGGCGAAGGCCACGTCGATGGTGATGTTCCGCTCGCGGTGTATCCGGTCCACCACCGCCTTGATCATCCGCAGATGATCGGTCGCCCGCATCAGGTTGGCACAGAACAGCAGGCAGAGGATCGACGGCCGGATCTCCTTGGTCTTCGCGTTTTTTTCGAGGTACCCCAGCTCCACCAGCGTGTTGATGTAGCGGTAGGTCGAGGTCATGTTGAGGTCCAGCGTCCTGGCGATCTCGCTCTGGGTCAATACGGGGGTGTCCCGACTGAAGAGGGAGAGGATCTTGAGCCCCTTCTCCAGCGACTTCGAAAAATAGTATTTTCCTTTTGACATTCCGTTTCGGGGTAAACTAATATCACACTATAATAGAAATTAAATTACTATTATAGTTAAATGCCAGATGATGATACGAATGTCAAACCTTAATTTCATTCCACCGTTCGGCTTCCAGAATCCGGCGGCGACGGGGACGCTGCCCCGGTGCCGCCGCTGCCTGCCAGACCAACCCCGCCCGCGCCGCTTCGCGTCCGGGTGATCAAGGAGGGGAGATGCCCCGGAAAACCACACAGCTGAATATTTTTTTCGAGCATTCGGGCGAGGAGAAGCCGGTAGCGCTCCAGGCCCTTTCGGACGCCCTGAAGGGCTTTCTCGACCGTTTCGGCACCGCAGCCCTGGTGGGCGGAACCTTTTCCGGAATCATCCAGTCCGGGGACGGGGCCGCCAGGATGTCCCGGCTCCTGGAGGCCTGCGGCTGCCCCGGGGATCCCCGGGAGTTCTTCTCCCGGCTCCTGGAGCAGCTGGGGAAGGCGAACGGCGCGCAGACGATTGCCGTCAACGGTGTCGTGATGCCCCCGCTCCTGCTGATGGCGATCCTCGAGGTCGTCCTGCCGGGAGACCGCTTCTTCACCGTCCGAACCGTCGCCCAGCTGGAAAAAGCGGCCAACATCCAGGTGCCGGAGGAAGACCGGGCCGACCTCCAGGCGGTGATCGACACCTATCCGGTCCGACTCTCCATGCACACCGTCCGACAGATGCGGGTCTCGGCCGACGTCGCCTATCAGTACCTGCCGTTCACCCGGGAGCTGGATGCCGCCGGCCACACCAACACCTGGATCGGCCAGTTCCACCAGGGCCTCCTCGAACAGATGTACCAGAACCGCGTCATCTTCCTCCTCAACATGAGCTGTCCGGTCTACTGCCGCTTCTGCTTCCGCAAGCACAAGGAGTCCCGAAACGAAGCCAACCCCACGCCGGCGGATGTCCGGGCGGCGGTGGCGCATGTCGAGCGGTCGCCTTCCATCAAGGAGATCGTGATCACCGGGGGGGACCCATTCATGAACCGGGAGAACATGGCCTGCGCCATCGACGGCCTCATGGCGGTCCCGCATGTCCAGACCCTTCGCCTGGCCACCCGGTCCATCGCCTACCACCCCCATCTCTTCCTGGCGGACGACGGGGCGCTGCTGCGCTACCTGAAGCAAAAAAACCTCGAGCTCCAGGACCGGGGCAAGCGGATGGAGGTGGCCACCCACTTCATCCACCCGGACGAGATCTCCCCCCAGAGCCTCATGATCATCTCCGATCTGGTGAGAAACGGCATCGCGGTCTATGTTCAGACGCCGTTCCTGAACAACTGCAACGACCAGGGCCCCGAGCTCGTCCGCCTCTTCAGCCTGCTGCGCGGCGCCGGCGCCGAGCTTCACTACATCTATATCCCCTGCAGCCCCATCCACGGCAACAGCGTCTACTGGACGCCGATCGACAAGGGCCTGGCCGCCGGCAGGTACCTGAGGGCGCACCTCTCCGACCGCGTCATCCCGCGGATCTGCACGGCCACCCCCATCGGAAAGATGGACTGGCACACCAGCGGCTGGGCCGTAGAACCGGTGGCGGAGAACGACCGCTTCCTGTGGATCCGGAGCCCCTACACCCCTGAATACTTCAAGGAATTCGCTCCCCTGGCCAACGAGCTCCAGAACATCCGGGTCAATGCGGAGGGGACCATCGATATCCAGTACATGGCCCGGATCGGG
>CAJXSB010000304.1 GCA_913060435.1 uncultured Desulfococcus sp. | reverse complement strand
TAAAAGCCTATTGGCTACTCAAATTTCTTAACAAGCGCCTCACTCATTATCACTGTCTGGTTTTCAAAGATCAAAGATTCCAACAAGTTGCTTTCCGAAAGCCACAGTGCTTCACTCGAAAAGCTCGGCATATATATCCGTGCGGTCGGTTTTAGTCAAGCACTTTTTTAATCTTTTTTTAACATTCCTCCGCCGGATATCGAAACCCCTTGAAAAATATGTTTTTTTCACATTTATGCCGTCGAAGTGTTCTGTATTGCCTTGCCGTGGCCGCCATGAGCGTCACATTGCAGCACACTGTCAACACAGCGCCAAAAATAGTCCTTGATAATTTCATCGAGATATACTAAAGGACAAGTCACATGCAGGCCAGTAGCATAGTTGGTTAATGCGACGGACTCCAAATCCGTAGATCGTGGGTTCGAATCCTACCTGGCCTGCCAACAGGGAATTCAAAGGCTGTGGCATTTTGCTGCAGCCTTTTTTGTTGGCGCTGCCATCAATTTTTTTTTGGAAGGCAACTTTATACTATAATAATCATCCCTGGTTCACGTGCAAGCCCCCGGCCGGGAAAAAATCAACTCGACCCGGGTCTCGCTGCTGCTGCGGCAGTCTTCGAGCGCCGCGCAGGCATCGCAACGTGATACGGCACCTGGGCATCCTGTCTTCCGCGCGGCGGCATGGGGGCAGTATCGGGATTGCATCCGGATGCTGAAGCCATATTTTTCCGAAAAAATCCGAATCCGCAGAAGGTCGAGCCCTTTACCGCCGGCGTTGAAGTCAAACGGCTTCTTGGTGCTGTAGGCCGCAGGCTCCTGAACCGGGAAAAACCCTTCAAAAACCCGCGACTGGTAGGCCTCTGGAATCCCGACGCCAAAGTCATGCACGGCCAGAATCATCTCCGCCCCTTTTCTGGAAACTGAAACATGGATCTCGCCGCCGTCCGGGGTATTTTCGATGGCATTCCTGATGAGCCCGTCGACAATCTTCGCAAAATGATCCCCCGGCATGCAGACCACTCCCTCCGCCTCCTCGACGATCCGGATGCTGACATCCCGGTGGCCGTAGCCCGGCGCCAGAGCCTCGATGCGGTCCCTTACAAACGGCGCCACCTGCAGGTTTTCCGGCGCAGGGGCGTTCAGCCCGATCGCTTCCTCCAGCCGCCCCCGGACCCGCGCCGCCAGCTGCGGATTTCCCGCCTCCTGCGCGGCGATCAGGGCCATGAGATCCGCATGCTGCGCCATCACCACCCCGAGGCTCCTGCCGCCATCCTCTTGATTCCCCGGTCGAATCTTCATGATATCATCGACCTCGGCCTGGATTTCAGCAATCCGCCGGACGTTGCGCCGGACCATCGACATGGCCGCCCCCCACTCCTCCTCCGCCACCTCTTCGAGGGCGTCCGCAATGAGGCCCAGGGCCCCGCCCAGGATCGACACCGGGGTTTTCAGCTCGTGGGAGAGGTGATTGATGGCCCTGTCCTTGGCCTGGTTGAGGGCCGACACCTCGTCATAGGCGCGCTTCAATTCACCCGATATTTTGGCGTTTTCAACAGAGATGGCCACGGTGCCGGCGATGGTGCTCAGCAGGTCGACATCCTTGTAGGAGAAGCAGCCTTCGATCCGGTTGGTTGCCGCCAGGACGCCGATAATCCTGCCGCCGGCCCTGAGGGGCACCTCAATCAGGTTCCGCGTGTGATATCCGAGCCTCCGGTCGCGCTCCGGATAGGCCTTCAGCTTGCTGATGTCATTGATGATGATCGGCTTTCCCGTCCGCATGACCTGGACGGCCGCGATCTGGTCGAAATGGAAGCGCATTCCCTTGACGCGCTGCTGGATTTTGTCGTCCCGGAAGGACGACCCCATGAAATGGAACTCCTTGGTGCGTTCGTCCAGAAGAATGACCAGGGCGCCTTCGGTCCCCATGAGGCTGCGAACCTCGCTGCTGATATAATCGAGGAGATCCCCCAGGTCACGGTGCTCCGGCAGCGCCATGCTGATGCGAAGCATGGCCTGGTTCTGGGCGGCGGCTTTCTTCTCCCGCGTGACATCCTGGAGGGTGACGATGGCGCCCTTGACCCTCCCCTCCGAATCCTTGAGGGGGGCTGCCGTAAAAAAGAGCCATTTCCCATCCTCCCCCAGGTCCGGAAAGAAATCCTCCGCCTCATATGCGCCGGGGATGACCGTCGACGGACGATATTTTCCTTTATAATATTGGTCGAACCGCTCCCGCGACGCACCGTCGATAATAAGGTCCGCCATAATGGGCCGCTCCCGGGCGTAGAACGGCTGCCACTGGCGCCGCGTCCCGATGATCTCTGCCGCCCGGATCCCGGTAAGGTTTTCGCACGCCCGGTTGAAGTGGCTCACCCGATGCCGCCGGTCCACGGCGAATGTCGGTATGGCGCTGCTCAGGATAATCCGGGACATCTCCATGGCGCATTCGGGCGATTCGCCGTCAATGCCCCCCGGGGGGGGTTTCCTGTTGTCGGATGTATTCATAGGCATCTTCTATGGTTTCCGTTTCAGAGCGGTAGGGTGAAAATAGAACCGAAGCCTCCCCGCAGCCATAGCCTTCGGGGCCGGATCAGAGAGGCCAGAAAAAGGGTATCATCCAGGACCCGACCCCAATGACAATGATATTCAGGGGGATCCCCAGCTTCAGGTAATCGCTGAATCGATATCCGCCGGGGCCGTAGACCAAAAGATTGGTCTGGTAGCCGATGGGGGTCGCAAAGCAGGCGCTGGCGCCGAAGCAGACCCCTACAATAAACGGTTTCGGATCCACCCCCAGCTTGAGGGCGGTGGAGACCGCGATGGGCAGCAGCAGTACGGCGGTGGCGTTGTTGCTCAGGAGGTGCGTGCTGATGCTGGTCAATAGAATGAACGCGGCCAGGATCGCGTGGGGCGGCAGGTCGGAGACGACCCCCAGGAACAGTTCGGCATAATAGCGGCTGGCGCCGGTCTTCTCCATGGCGGCCCCCAGGGCGATGGTTCCGGCGATGAGCACCAGCACATCCCCCTGGAGCGCACGATAAGACTCCCGAATCTGAAGGCACCGCGTTGCCAGCATCAGGAAAACGGCCGAAAGTGCGGCCACCATGATGTTCAGGATCCCGGTCGACGCCAGCAGGACCATGGCGGCAAAGATAATGACGGCCCGATGCGCCTTGTTCCGCCGAAGGATCTTGTGGTAGACGTCCTCGACCACGATGAAATCGGGCTGGGCGCGCAGGGCCTCCAGGCGACCCCAGGGGACACTCACCAGCAGAATGTCGCCGATTTTGAGCCGGATGTCGAGGAGCTTCGCCTCCGTGTAATGCAGTCCGCTTCTCTCGACGGCGATGACGTGGATCCCGGGGTCGTCGAAGAGGAACACCTCGCGGAGGCGCAGCCCGATCAGGTCGGACTGGGGCGGAATAATGATCTCCACCGTAATGTGCTCCGTCCCGAGCCCCCTCAGATCCGTGCCGTTCTGGCCATAGGGCAGCGCCACACCCTCCTCCTGAAGCAGGAGCACCAGGTCGTTGGCGTCTCCCTTGACGAGCAGGTGATCGCCTTCGCTGACGGCCAGCCGGTACCGGGAGAGCTGAATAGCGCGGGTCTCCCGGATCAGTTCAATGGCGTCGATGGTCGGGTAAAACTCCTGAAAAAACTCCGGCGGATGCGTCCCGATAAGACGGCTTCCGCTGTCGATCCGGATCTCGGTCAGGTATTTTTTGCTGCCGGAACGTTCGAGTTCGCAGGCGGGGTTCATGTTGCCCGGCATCAGGCGCGGTGCGGCGATCAGCAGGAAAGCGATGCCGAGGATCGCCAGGGGTACACCGACCTTGGCGAGCTCGAACATCGTGAAGGCGCCATACCCGAACCGGGCGCTCAGGTCGCTGACAATAATATTGGTCGATGTGCCGATCAGGGTGCATGTTCCCCCCAGAATGGAGACATAGGAGAGGGGAATGAGGAATTTGGAGGGGCTCAGGCCGAATTCACAGCCCATGCTCATGATGACCGGAACAAAGAGGACGACGATGGGGGTGTTATTGATGAACGCGGAGGAGACAACGGTCATCAGGAGCATCAGCAGCATGGCGCGCCCCCCGTTGCCCCGGGCCGCCGCCATGACCCGGTCGCTGAGGAGTTCGACAGCGCCGGTGCGCGTCATTCCCTTGCTCACGAGAAACATGGCCGCCACGGTGATGACGGCCGGGTTGGCAAACCCCGCCACCGCCTCGACGGGCGTCAGGATGCCCGTCAGCGCCAGAATCGTGATAACGCCGATGGCGGTGATATCGACCGATATCTTCTCCGTCACCAGGAGTACAAAAGTAAACAGCAGAACAGCACTGACGATCCAGATCTCCATGGTCGATGCGATCCTTTGCGTGAACGAAACTTGAAAATTAGGCACATTTTATATATTAATCATCCGCACATTCATTGCCTATGGCATGCCCTGTTTTTTTTGTAAAGCCGGCCCCGGCGCATCCCTGGAAAAGAGGGATGCCGGAAATTCCGCCGGAAATTCCGATTGACATTTCACGGCAGGCATTCTACCCCTCCGCCAGGGTCAGACCAATCACCGGGATATGTATACGAAGCCCCAAGGAGACACGCGATGAAAACCATTCTTGGTATCGTCGGATCCCCCCGGAAGCTGGGGAACTGTGAAATCATGGTCAAAGAGATCAGCCGCGGCATCGCAGAGCCCCATGAACTCCGGCTGCTCCGGCTCTCGGATTTCGATATCCAGCCCTGCCGCGGGTGCTACCTCTGCCTTTTTCAGGAGAAGGGCTGCGTCATCCAGGACGACGCCCAGGCCGTACTCGACGCCATCCTCGCCGCGGATGCCCTCATCGTTTCCGCTCCCACCTATTTTCTCGGCCCCAACGCCGGCCTCAAGCGCCTCCTCGACCGCGGCATCGCTTTTTACCCCCACATGGAGCAAATGTGGGGAAAGCCCGCCGTCGGCGTCGGCATCGCGGGCATCCCAGGGCGGGAGGGCTACAGCCGGCTCGGCATTGAGAGCTTCCTGCGGTTGATGTTCACGGAGGTCAAGGCGTGCCGGATTCTCTACGGCGCCCTGCCCGGGGAGGTGTTCATGGACGACGAAAACCGCAAGGCGGCAAAGGAGATGGCCGACGCGCTGTTTCGGCCTGCCGCCCCGGCAGCCGGCCCCTGCTGCCCCCTGTGCGGCGGCGACACCTTCCGATTTCTGGGAGGCGACCGTATCCAGTGCATGCTCTGCAGCAACAGCGGCACCATCCGCATCTCCAGAGCGGCACCCGTGCTGACGACCGAACGGGGCGAACATGAACTGTTTCTGACCCGCGAAGATGCCCTCCGGCACCGGGAATGGCTGGTCAGCATGAAATCCCGTTTTCTGGCCCATAAAAACGACCTCAAGGCCATCAGCATCGGCTATCGGCATGACGGGACATGGATCCGCCCGGCAGCGCCCAGACCGACAACCGAAGACGCTTGACTGCCGGGAGGCGGTGGATGACTGCATACGACCAGCCGGACAACCTGGTAACCCTGATCGATTCCAGCGTCGCCCGATTTTCCAGCAATCCATTTTTTGGCGTCCGGAAGCCTTCGGGCGGCTACGAATGGATGACATACCGGGACGCCGGGCGCCGCATCGACAACCTCCGGGCCGGGCTTTCGCTCCTGGGCGTGGGTCGAGGGGACGCCGTGGGGATCATCGCCGACCACCGGGCC
>CAJXSB010000303.1 GCA_913060435.1 uncultured Desulfococcus sp. | reverse complement strand
AACCGTCGAAATCCGCCCCGAACTCGACACCATCGACTTTTCTGGAATAAAGCTCAAGAAGACCATGTACGAGGTGACGGACCAGGAAATTGATGCACAGCTCAAAGCGCTTCAGAAGAACCTGACGCGTCAGGAGAAGTTGGATGAATTCCGTCCGGTTCAAGCAGAGGACTTTGTTCTGATCGACTATGAAGGCTTCAAGGACGGCGAGGCATTTGAGGAGACCCAGCACACCGAAAACTACACCATGAAGATTGGCGCCGCTCAGATCGCCCCCGCATTCGACGACGGGGTTATCGGTATGAAGCCCGGTGAAACCAAGAAGGTCGAAGTGACCTTTCCCGAGGATCACCCCAACGAAAAACTCCGCAGCCAGAACATTTCCTTCAACATCACCCTGAAGGAAATCCGCAAGGAAGTTGTTCCCGAGATCGACGATGCCTTTGCGAAAAACTTCGGACAATTCGAAAACCTGGATGCGTTGAAGGCGGAAATCGTGAAAAACCTCTCCCAGGGCTACCAGAAGCGGACCGAGCAGGAGTTGAACGAGCAGATTTTCTCAGCACTCCTCGAGCGGATGGATTTCGAGGTTCCGGAGGCCATGATCGAATACGAGCTGGAAAATATTGTTTCAGACGCCGAACGGGCCTTCAGCTACCATAATATGACCATGGACCAGATCGGCATGACCCATGAATCACTTCGTGAAAAATATCGGGACACGGCCGTCAAGCAGGTCAAACGCCACCTGATACTCGGCAAGCTCATTGATCAGCAGCCCCTGGAGCTGACAGAAGAAGAGCTGGCCAATGGTTTCGAGGACATGGCGCAGACGTTCCAGCAGCCGGCGGCGGAGATACGCAAATACTACGAGTCCAGCGAAAATCATGAGCGGCTCGCCTACTTTAAACACACCTTACTTGAAAAAAAGGCGATAGACCTTATCATTAACGAGAGTGATATCGAAGAGGTAGCCGCGGAATTGGCTACAGAATCCGAAGAAATGGCATAAAGCATATGCAGATATCTGAGGCACTTTCAGATATCTGCTTCGGCATCGCCGCACTTTCCCAACTCCCTCTTCCGATCACCTGTCTACCGCAGCGATTTCAAACGGACCGGCCCTGGACGACGGCATGTCCCGGGCCGGACCTAATCAGGATGCACCTAATCAACAACCTTTATCAAGCAAGGAGAATATCGTGCCGTTAATTCCCATGGTCGTTGAGCAGAGCAGCAGAGGCGAACGCGCTTATGACATCTATTCAAGACTCCTCAAAGATAGAATAATATTTCTGGGTACGGCGATCACGGATGAAATTGCCAATCTTTTGATCGCGCAGCTTCTTTTTCTCGAGTCGGAAGATCCGGAAAAAGATATCAATTTTTACATCAACTCGCCGGGCGGCGTTGTCACGTCCGGCCTCGCTATCTACGACACGATGCAGTACATCAAGCCGGACATCGCCACCGTCTGCATCGGACAGGCGGCGAGCATGGGCGCGGTGCTTCTGGCCGCCGGTGCGAGCGGAAAGCGGTATGCCCTGCCCAATTCCCGGATCATGATCCACCAGCCCATGGGTGGCTCCCAGGGTCAGGCGTCTGACATCGCCATCCAGGCCAAGGAGATCCTTCGCATGCGGGATGCCCTGAACGAGATCCTGGCCAAACACACTGGACAGGATCTGGAGAGGGTTCAAAAAGATACGGACCGCGATTTTTTCATGTCCGGCAATGATGCCAGGGAATACGGGCTCATCGACCACGTGATGGCGAGTCGGGATGATCTCGATCATCTGGAAGAGAAAAAGGAGTAGGCCAATGAGCAGAAAAAACGATGAAAACGACAACCTGTTCTGTTCCTTCTGCGGGAAAAGCCAGAACGAGGTCAAAAAACTGATAGCGGGCCCGGCCGTCTACATATGCGACGAATGCATCCAGCTCTGCAGCGAGATCATCGAAGAGGAGAGCGAAAAGGACGCCCGCGAGACCGAAGTGACCCTGATCCCAAAAGAGATCAAAAAAATGCTGGACGAATATGTCATCGAGCAGGAATCTGCAAAGAGGGTCCTGTCGGTGGCGGTCTACAACCACTACAAGCGGCTCGATTCCAAAGTCGTCTCCGGCGACGTTGAGATTCAGAAGAGCAATATTCTTCTGATCGGCCCGACGGGCTCGGGCAAAACGCTCCTGGCCCAGACCCTTGCAAGGTTTCTGAACGTCCCCTTCACCATAGCGGACGCCACCAGCCTCACCGAGGCCGGCTACGTGGGAGAGGACGTTGAAAACATCATTCTGGCCCTGCTCCAGAACGCCGACTATGACGTCGACAAGGCCAAGCGCGGCATCGTTTACATAGACGAAATCGACAAGATTGCCAGTAAATCCGACAATCCCTCTATTACCCGGGATGTGTCGGGCGAAGGCGTGCAGCAGGCCCTGCTGAAGATCATCGAGGGCACCACCGCCAGCGTCCCGCCCAAGGGCGGCCGCAAGCATCCGCAGCAGGATTTCGTGAAGGTCGACACCTCGAACATCCTCTTCATCTGCGGCGGCACCTTCAACGGGCTGGACAAGATCATCCGCCAGCGGGCCGGATCCAAGACCATGGGATTTGGATCCAAAATCACCATGACGGATGAACGGAATATCGGCGAGGTGCTGCAGGATGTTCAGCCGGAAGACCTCATCAAGTTCGGGCTCATCCCCGAATTTCTCGGCCGTCTGCCCGTGATCGCCACCTTAGGAGAGCTCAACGCCTCCTCCCTGATCCGCATCCTTACCGAACCCAAAAACGCTCTGGTCAAGCAGTACCGAAAGCTGTTCGAGATGGAAGGGGTCAACCTGAGGCTGACGGACAGCGCTTTGTCGGCGATTGCCAACGAGGCCCTGAAGCGAAAATCGGGTGCCCGGGGTCTCCGCGCCATACTGGAAAGCTGCATGCTCGACATCATGTACGACATCCCCTCCATCGGCAACGTCAAGGAATGCGTCATCGGCGAGGATGTGGTGCTGAACAAGGAAGATCCCATTCTTCTCTACGAGCAAACCAAAAAACAGGCCTAAGGATCGACTGATAGCATAATGATCAATTTTCCGAAAATTCGACGCAAAGACGACGACTCTGACGAAACGAATCTGGTGCTGCCCCTCCTGCCGCTGCGGGATATCGTGGTGTTTCCCCACATGGTGGCGCCGCTTTTCGTCGGCCGGACCAAGTCGGTGAACGCCCTTGCCGACGCCATGAACACCGAGAAGAGCGTCTTTCTTGCCATCCAGAAAAACGCCAGCATCGACAAGCCTGAGCCGAAAGACCTCCACGCCGTCGGGACCATCGGCAACGTACTCCAGCTGCTGCGGCTTCCCGACGGCACCGTCAAGGCCCTGGTCGAAGGCAAGGTCCGGGGTGTGATCCACAACTTCATTCCCAACGAGGCCTTTTTCCAGGTCGAGGCAGCGGTGCTGCCGGAAGCGGAAGATCTTCCGGAGGACCATGCCGCCCTTGGCCGGGCCATTGTCGACAGCTTCGAGGAGTACGCCAAGCTCAACAAGAGCATCTCCAAGGACCTGCTCAGCAATGTGGCCGGCATCAGCGATCCGTCGAAGCTCGCGGATACCGTTGCCGCCCACTTTTCGTTCAAGATCGAGGACAAGCATCGCCTGCTCGAAGAGGTCGACCCCTACAAGCGCCTGTCGCTTCTGCTCAGCCTGATCAAGATGGAGATGGAGGTCTACGAGATGGACCAGCGCATCAAAGTCCGGGTCAAGGAGCAGATGGAGAAGACCCAGAAAAACTATTACCTCAACGAGCAGATGCGCGCCATCAAGAAGGAGATGGGCGCGGAAGACGATGGGACCGAAGAGCTGGACGAGCTGGAAAAGCGGATCAAGCGAAAGCGGATGACCAAGGAGGCCAAGGGCAAGGTGCTTCAGGAGTTCAAGAAGCTCAAGATGATGACCCCGATGTCGGCGGAGGCCACGGTGGTCCGCAACTACATCGACTGGATCATCAGCCTGCCCTGGTACAACCGCAGCCGTGTCCAGAGCGACATCGATCTGGCGGAAAAAATCCTTGATGAAGACCACTATGGCCTGGAAAAACCCAAGGAGCGGATCATCGAGTATCTGGCGGTGCAGTCCCTGGTGAAAAAGCTCAAGGGACCGATCCTCTGCCTGGTCGGCCCTCCCGGCGTGGGCAAGACCTCGATCGCCAAGTCCGTCGCCAGGGCCACCGGCCGGAAGTTCGTTCGCCTCTCCCTCGGCGGCGTCCGGGACGAAGCCGAAATCCGGGGTCACCGGCGGACCTACATCGGCGCCATGCCCGGAAAAATCCTCCAGTCCCTCAAGAAGGTCGGCGTGAACAACCCGGTCTTCTGCCTGGACGAGGTGGACAAGATGAGTATGGATTTCCGGGGCGACCCGTCCGCGGCGCTCCTGGAGGTCCTCGATCCGGAGCAGAACAACAGCTTCAACGACCACTACCTGGACCTGGACTACGATCTTTCAGAAATATTCTTTATCACCACGGCCAACACCCTGCCGGACATCCCCCTGCCGCTTCAGGACCGGATGGAGATCATCCGGCTGCCTGGCTATACGGAGTATGAGAAGTACCACATCGCCAAAGGATACCTGGTCTCCAAACAGGTCGAAGCCAACGGCCTGGCCGATAAAGAGGTCCAATTCAACAAAAACGCCATATACACGATCATCCAGCAGTACACCCGCGAGGCCGGCGTCCGAAACCTCGAGCGGGAGATCGCCGGCATCTGCCGCAAGATCGCACGGGAGTTCACCAAAAATTCAGAACTCGATGCGTTCCGGGTGACGCCCAAGCTGGTGCACAAATATCTGGGCCCGCCGAAATTCCGGCACAGCCAGGTCGAGGAGAAGGACCAGGTGGGCATCGTCAACGGGCTGGCCTGGACCCAGTTCGGCGGGGAGCTCCTCTGCGTGGAGACCGCCGTCATGCCGGGCAAGGGAAACCTGACGGTCACCGGAAAGCTCGGAGACGTCATGAAGGAATCGGCCCAGGCGGCGTTCAGCTACGTTCGTTCACGGGCGCAGGCCCTCGCCATCGACGTGAATTTCTATAAGGAGGTAGATCTCCATATCCATGTCCCGGAGGGCGCCATCCCCAAAGACGGCCCCTCGGCCGGCATTGCCATGGGCGTCTCCCTGGCGTCGGCGCTGACCCGTCGTCCCGTGCATCGCGACATTGCCATGACCGGTGAAATCACCCTGCGGGGGCGCGTGCTGCCCATCGGCGGTCTCAAGGAAAAGATCCTGGCGGCACACCGCGCCGGCATCAGCAAAGTCTTGATGCCCAAGGAGAACGAAAAGGACCTGAAGGACATTCCCGCAGCCGTATCCCGGCAGGTCGAGATCGTCCCGGTGGAGCATATGGACGAAGTGCTGTTCCATGCCCTGCTCCCGTCCTCGACAGATGAAGATGCCGCTGTCGAAGATGCCAAGATGTCCGTTGAAATGATCCCCAAGGAACCGGAGGACATGGTCCGGGGGACCACCATCAACTGACGGAAAAAAATAGGTGTCTTTCATTTATATCTTGACATCGTATGGTCAACTTGGTATTACCTCTTCGCTTTTGACGGAAACGTTGCGGAGCAAGGGCGGGTAGCTCAGTTGGGAGAGCATCGGCCTTACAAGCCGAGGGTCACAGGTTCAAGCCCTGTTCCGCCCACCAAGTTTCTATCAGTACGCTACAGTCAATATTCGGGGGCGTAGTTCAGTTTGGTTAGAACGCCGGCCTGTCACGCCGGAGG
>CAJXSB010000302.1 GCA_913060435.1 uncultured Desulfococcus sp. | reverse complement strand
CGAGTCCGGCATATGGACACCCCCGATCTCCCCTGCGAAAGAGGCCGGAGGAAGCCCCATCAGCAACGCACACCCGATCATGAAAAACCTTCTCAACATGATGATGCTCCTTTTCCGCACCATCCAGCGGGCATCCCGGCGATGATGGCCTGATGGCCGGGCATCTCGGGGACGCTGCAACAAAAATCCCCCTGCCTTTGTCGGGTGGGGGATCATGATCCTGCTGGAAATCGTGTGTTGCTGCGGACGGGGCTAGTCCCCCATTTCAGCCATATGGTCGTCATACATGGTTTCCAGGCCCAGTTTGTGCTTGGCCTCCTCCTGGCACAGAATCTTGAAGATTTTTTTGGCGTTATCCGTAGGTGCTTCGGTCAGCAGCTTGTTGTAAAGCTTGAGAGCGTTTTCTTCGCGTTTGATGGCGATGACCAGGATGTCGCGGTAGCCCATCCCCGGCTTGTAGACCATCTCATCCATGTAGTCGCTGCGTTTGATGTCCTTGATCCATTTGAAGGTGTAATCCTCGACGCCTTCGGCATATCCCTTGGCCTTGAGCTCCTCCAGGATCCGGCGATGCTTCTTCTCCTCCTCCGCAAATTCGAGGAGCATCTCTTTGGCGCCGGACATCGACTCCTCCTTGCTGGCCGTGGTGTAAAAATCGACGGCTTCCTGCTCTCTGCCGATGGCAAAATCGATGATGTCGTCTATGTTTTCGAACTTCATTGGGTCTCCTTTCCGCATTTCGCTTGGGTCTGTCGCTTGGGTCTAGGTTTCAAGGGTTCCGATCAACTCCGTTAATCTGCCGATGCCGTGATCGATCATATACTTCCGGATGCCGTCAACCACCCGGACGGCGCAGCCGGGGTCGACGAAATTTGCAGTGCCGATCTGGACGGCCGCCGCGCCGGCAATGAGAAATTCAAGGGCGTCCTCGGCGGTGGCGATGCCGCCGATCCCCACCACCGGGACGCTGCTCATTTGGGCAACCTGCCAGACCATCCGGAGCGCCACCGGTTTGATGGCCGGCCCGGAAAGCCCGCCGGTGATATTGGCGATCTTCGAGCGCCGCCGGTGGATGTCGATGGCCATGCCGGTGATGGTGTTGATGAGGGAGAGGGCGTCCGCTCCCGCGTCGACGGCGCTTTGAGCGATCCTGGTGATGTCCGTGACATTCGGCGACAGCTTCACCATCAGGGGCCTGCCGGTCTGCTGCCGGACGGCGCGGACCACCTCGAAGGCCATCTCTTCATCCACGCCGAAGGCAACGCCCCCGACCTTGACATTGGGGCACGAGATGTTGAGTTCGATCCCGGCAATCCCTTCAACGCCGTCCACCCGGCGGGCCAGCGTACTGTACTCTTCGATGGTCTTGCCGTAGATGTTGACCCACGTCGGTGTTGACAGGGTTTTCAGGTACGGCAGTTTTTTCTCGACGAAAACGTCGAAGCCGACATTTTCCAGACCGATGGCATTGAGCATTCCGCAAGGGGTTTCGGCGATCCGAGGGGGCGGGTTTCCTTTGGCCGGAGCGAGGGAAAGCCCTTTGACCACAATGGCGCCGAGCCGGTTGAGGTCGACGAGCTGCGAGTACTCCCGTCCATACCCGAAGGTGCCGGAGGCAGTCATGACAGGATTGTCCAGCAGAACGCCGGCGATATTGGTCGTCAGGTCGGGTGTCGCTTCCGATTCAAAAGCCATACAGTCGCTCTGGTTAAAATCATGGTTTTGTCTGGGCCAGGCGGATAGTGGGCTCTAATCTAACGGCTTCCTGGAGAAATCGCAAGACGTTTTTTGGTGTCGGCGCAGGCGCTTCCTGAAATAGATCCCAACTGCCCGGGCGTCCGACGCGGAAAAATATCTTCCCGAAAACAGTTTTTTTCTTAAAAAGCGCTTTACAATTTGGAAAACGGACTATATTTTGAGATATTATTCTAACATATATTTCAGAAGTTCGATAAAAACCGTGCAGGCACAAACCGTTCAGTCATATTTCAGGATGCATTCGCCTTAAACAAGGAGAATATATATGGTCAGACCCAAAAAAAATCGGCTGGTGGCATTCAATCCGGAAATCAGCTACTTCAAGCCAAGGGGGATTCCCATGGTAGATCTGGAGGAGGTCGCCCTTACCGTCGATGAACGGGAGTCGATACGTCTTTCGGATCTTCTGGGCCTCTCCTACGAGGAGGCGGGTCAGCGCATGGGGGTTTCCCGGGCAACGTTCGGCAGAATTATCCAGCGGGCACGAAAGGTGATTGCCGACGCCCTCATTAATGGAAAGGCCATCAATGTCGACGGCGGCAACTATACCATCATGGAGGACACCCGGATTTTCGTCTGCGACGAATGCAAATACAAATGGGACGAGCCTTTGGGCACGGGAAAACCCGAAAGCTGCCCGGCATGCAACAGCCAGTATTTTCATCGGGTTTCCGATTAGGCGGTGATCGAAATCCGGAATTGCCGGGTTTTGGTTGAAAGCGCAGGCGTGAGGAATTATACTTCGTTTCACAGCGGCGTAGAACCATCTGCCTACGGCGATCCGCGGCGGAGCTGCGGATCCATGCCGGACGCGCTGGGGAAGACGCTCGAGCATCAACGGGAGACGGAATCGAGCGGGGCGGGTCCCCGGGAGTCCGTCTCCTTGACGTTTGGCACCGGGAGGTGCCCATAGATTACCGAAATGGTTTTTTATCGTACGAGGAGATGGCATCATGGAGATGATCACCGGCGGCGGATGCGATTCGTCCGCCCAGAAGCAGAAGCAGGCCGAACAGGATGCGGCGCTGCAGGATTCAATTTCAAAAATTAAAAACATCTATATGGTCATGAGCGGCAAAGGGGGCGTCGGCAAGACGAGCGTCTCCGTCAATATTGCCATGGCCCTCGCCAGGAAAGGCTTCCAGGTCGGCATCATGGACGTGGATATCCACGGACCGGACGTTCCCCGAATGCTCGGCATCGAGAAGGAGATGCTCGGCGTCAACGCCAACAGGAAGTTGACGCCGCTTGCGTATTCCGACCATTTGAGTGCGGTATCCATTGAATCCCTCAGCGCCAGCAAGGATGACGCCATTATCTGGCGGGGCCCCATGAAGCATTCCGTGATCCGCCAGTTTATGTCCGATGTCGAGTGGGGGCCTCTCGACTACCTCATCATCGATTCCCCTCCGGGTACGGGCGACGAACCCCTGAGCGTGGCACAGGTGATCACGGGCGCCAAGGCTGTGATCGTCACGACGCCCCAGGAGGTCTCTCTGGCGGATGTCCGGAAGTCCATCAACTTCTGTCGAACCATCAAGATGGATATCTTCGGCCTGGTCGAGAACATGAGCGGGTTCCGCTGTCCCCATTGCGGCGAGGCGATCGATATGTTCGGCACCGGTGGTGGAGAAAAAACCGCCGCCGACTTCGGCATCCCTTTTCTGGGGAGAATTCCATTTGAGCCCAAGGTCGTGGCTTGCGGCGATTCCGGCACCTGCTATCAGGAAGTCTACAAGGACTCCCCTGTGACCCAGGCATTTGAGAGCGTTGCGGAGCGGATGGCAGCCACGCGCGGCTGATCCCTGCCGGCGGCAATCATCCGGGAGGAATTCGGCGGGTGATCATTGCGGTTCCCGTAACCTCCCTGCCCCGCACCACGCTATTTCATGCAACGCAACAGCTTTCTGAATCATCCCAGATCATACCCGGCCCATGCCGCTTGCAGCGGCATGGGCCGTTCACGGTTTTCCTTGATTTTCACCGTTCCCGCCAGTAAGCTTGGGGCCTGCGTCGCAGCTTCGGCCGCAGCGCCGTGCAGGTGCGCCAGGCAACTCGTTCCCGAGAAGTCGACACCGTTGAAGTGGCGATGGAGACCGCCGTCATCCCCATTCATGGGGACGCCGCTGGCGAGGGCGGATTCGCCCGCACCGGCGCCGTGGCGGGAGGGGCTCGAAATGCTGGCGTGACACCGGAGCGACGGCGACGGACAGGAGTGGAGATGGCAGCAGCGGTACATTTCGAAAACGACCATGGGGAAATGCTGGCGGGTACGCTTCACCTTCCGGAAGGGAATGCGTCGAAGGGGGTGATCATTGGTCATTGTTTCACCTGCTCTCGGCACACCAGTATCCTTCGGGAGACGGCACGGAAGCTGACGGAACGCGGGATTGCGGCGCTTCGCTTCGATTTTTCCGGCAACGGCCAGAGCGGTGGGGACTTTATCAACACCGCCTATACCCGCCACATCCGGGAAATGGAGCTGGCCCGGGATTTTCTCGCCGGCAGAGGCATCCTCCGGTTGGGCCTGGCCGGGCACAGCATGGGGGCGGCCATTGCGGTGCTGTCTGCAGACCGGATTGCCGGTGTTGTTGGTATCTGCGCGGTTGCCGGGCGCCTGGGTGGGCTCGATCCCGAAGCGAGCTTTTCGGCGGAAGCGATGGCAGAGCTGCGCCGGACCGGTCGGATGCACTTTCAGAGCCGGGGGCGAGAGCTGACCCTTTCGAAGGCCTTTTTCGAGGATGCGGCACGCTACGACATCCAGGAGACCCTTGCAGCGCTGGCAACGCCGCTCCTTGTCGTTCACGGCGACCGGGACGAGATCATCCCGGCCACGCACGCCCGGGCGGCCAAAGACCGAAACCCCGGGGCCCGAGTTGAAATCATCCCCGGTGCGGACCACATGTTCAGTGACGCCGGGCTTCGGGAAAGGGCCGCCGACCTGATGGCGGCATGGTTTGAAGCCCGCTTTAAACGATAGCGACCGCCGCTGGAACCAAACGGCATTCTCAACGTTGGCATCAGCCCCCTGGCATCTCAGGGGATTTCGTATGGAAAAGAGCAGAGGTGACGACGATGGACATCCCCGAGACGATGAACCTGGACTATATCGATGCGCAGTATCAACTGTGGAAGAGCGACCCCCAAGCCGTCAGCCGGGAGTGGCAGGCATTTTTCCAGGGGTTTGAGGTCGCCGGCGGTCTCGATCTCAAATCCCGGTCGGCACCCGAAGCGCCGCCAAGGGAAGACGCGGCAGCGAGGGTGGTGCCCATGCCGGAGGAGGCCTGCACCCTTGACAAGACCCTCCGGCAGTCCCGGGTGGAGGCGCTCAAATACCGCTATCGGGACATGGGACACCTCCTGGCCTGCCTGGATCCCCTGGCGGCCTGCCCCATGGACCATCCCCTGCTCAGCATCTCCGCATTCGGCCTTACCCCGGAGGACCTCGAGGAGGAATTCTATACCCGCCGCTTTTCAACGACCCGGAGCGCCCCTCTCAAGGAGATCCTCCGGGAACTCCGGGAAACCTACTGCCGGTCCGTGGGGGTCGAATACATGCATCTGCAGGATCCGGCCGAGCGGCGCTGGCTTCAGGACCATATGGAGCCGATTCGAAACCAGCCCGATCTCACGACCGAAGCGCGCCTCCGCATTCTCAACAAGCTCCATCAGTCGGCTGTTTTTGAGAGCTTCCTGCACAAAAAGTACATGGGCCAGACCCGCTTCTCCCTGGAGGGGGCCGACGCCCTCATTCCCCTGCTGGACGGACTCTTTCTTCACGCATCCGAAAACGGGATCACAGAAATCATTCTGGGGATGGCGCACCGGGGCCGCCTCAATGTTCTCGCCAACGTGCTGTACAAGAGCTACGAGGAGATCTTCCGGGAGTTCATCAACAGCTACAACCCGGAAAGCCTCGTGGGCGCCGGAGATGTGAAATACCACAACGGTTTTCTCTCGGACCTGACCCTGGCGAACCAGCAGCGCCTCCGGGTATTTCTGGTCAACAATCCAAGCCATCTGGAGATCGG
>CAJXSB010000301.1 GCA_913060435.1 uncultured Desulfococcus sp. | reverse complement strand
GGGGGATGCCCCCCCGCCGCTCCCGCAGGGGTGGAAGCTGGATGGGCAGGACGTTCAGCCGATAGAAGAGATCTTCCCGGAACGTGCCCTGCTGGATCTTCTCCCGCAGATTCTGGTTGGTAGAGGAGATGATCCGGACATCCACGGAAATGGTCCGGGTATCGCCGAGGGGTTTGATCTCCTTCTCCTGGATGACCCGAAGGAGCTTGGTCTGGATGGCGGGGCTTACATCGCCGATCTCATCGAGAAAGATACTGCCCTTGTTGGCCTCCTGAAACAGGCCGATCTTGTTCTGGGTGGCGTGGGTGAAGGCGCCTTTCCGGTAGCCGAAGAGCTCGCTCTCGAGGATGTTCTCGGGCACGGTCGGGCAGTTGACCGGAATGTAGGGCCCTTGGCTTCGCGGGCTGAGGGCGTGGATGGCGCGGGCGGTGAGGTCCTTTCCGGTGCCCGACTCCCCCGTAATCAACACGGTGAATTCGGTATTGGCCACCATGCGTATGGTTTCGAAGACCCGACGCATGACGGCGCTCTTGCCCACCAGCTCCTGGAAGACGTGGGAGGTCAGGCCTCCTTTTCTCAGGCGAAGATTCTCCTTTTTCAGGGTGCTCCGTTCGAGGGCTTTCTCCAGGCGCAGCAGCAGCGCGTCATGGTCAAATGGTTTGGTGATGAAATCATAGGCGCCGTGCCGCATCGCCTCGACGGCGGTCTCGATCGAGCCGTGGCCGGTCATCATCACCACCGTCTGCTCCGGATAGTCCCGCTTGATCAGTTCGAGCAGCTCGAGGCCGTCCATGCCCGGCATCTTGATGTCGGCCAGGATCAGGTCAAAATCCTTCCGACCAATGAACTGAAGCGCTTCGCTGCCGGACGCGGCGATCTCCACCCGGCATTTCAGGTCCGGTTCGAGGCTGCGTTTCAGCAGCACGAGCATATCCGGTTCATCGTCAACGATCAGTATGGACCGATCCGTCATGATTTGTGGTCTCCGGGCCGATTCAGCGTCGGCAGCGAAACCGTGAATTCGGCTCCCTTCCCGGGCTCACTCGCCACCGATATGGTTCCCCCGTGATTTTTCACGATGCCGTAGCTGACGGCGAGGCCGAGCCCCGTGCCTTCCCCCGTGGGCTTTGTGGTGAAAAAGGGATCGAAGATGCGGTGAATATTTTTCTTTTCGATGCCGTGGCCGCCGTCCCGAACCTGGATGAGCAGCAGCCCGCCGACGGCGTCGTGCCGGGTCGAGATGCGGATGGTCCCTTTGTTGCCGCTGGCGTGCTGGGCATTCATGATGAGATTGATCAGGACCTGCTTGATTTTCTTTTCTTCAATAAACAGGTCCGGGGCCGTACGATCATAATCCCGAACAAAATCGATGCATCTGGCGCCGGCCTGATGGGTGACGAACGCCAGCACCTCTTCAATGACGTGGTGGATATCGACATGGGCGCTTTTCGGTTTCGAACTCCGGGCGAAATTGAGGAGGTCGGCCACGATGGCCTTGCAGTTCTTGGCGTGCTTCTCGATGATCTTGAGGTCCTCACACCGCTGCGTGCATTCGGACTCCGAGCGGATCAGGAGCTGGGTGTATCCCAGGATGATGCCGAGGGGATTGTTGATTTCATGGGCAATGCCGGAAGAGAGCTGGCCGATGGAGGCGAGCTTGTCCGCCTGGGCGATCTGCTTTTCCGACAGGGCCAGCGCCTCGGTGCGCTCCCGGACCCGCCTCTCCAGGTTTTCGTTCAGATCCAGCAATTCATGGTGAGCGGCCTGGATGGCGATTTTATCGTTCATGATATCCCGGTAGACGTGCCATACCCGCCCAAAAAAGAGGGTGATCGACGCGACGATGATCAGCATGAAGGTATTGATCCCCCCGCTGAAGGGACGAATCATATCCCAGGCCCCGCGCTCTCCCGCCACCAGCAGGATCTGCTTGAGGATGTGGCCGGCGGAGCGGGATATGGCGAATCCCGCCAGGAAATAGCAGACCCATAGCAGGTAGGTCCAGATCAGGTTGTTCGGCTGCAGGCGCCAGAGCTTCCCGGCGATCCGGATGCATCCGAAGGAAAAGATGATCATGAGGACGGACCCAACGATATCGATGGAAGTGATGGGAATCGCCGAAAGCGTCATGGCAGCTGCTTCTCTTGTTCCTCGGGTGCGCCATTGCCGAGGAGGCGCTTCAGCCCCAGGTAGAGGAAGAACAGCGCCGGAACGCAGAAGAGATGATCGAGCTTGGCCACGTAATAGATCCCGCGAATCCAGGCGAGATCCGGGGCGGTGTGCACCTCGATGGTCCATGGGGTCGGCTTTGCCGTCGAGACGACCGCAAGCTGCTCTTCCAGAAGATGCACCGTAAACGCGTCAATGGTCCAGAGGATGAAGAAAAAAGCGGAGTACTGGATATATCGCCAGCCGGCTTCCCGGACCAGGGTCCGGACCCTGAGCCAGTAGATGAGGAGCCCCATGGAATACGCAAAAAAGATGTGGGACATCTGGTGGACCCACAGGCCCTCGGGCTCTCCATGCCCTTGGGTCGCCAGCGCGGGGCCCGCCAGCAGAAGCAGCCCTGCCGCAACAGCGGCCGGGACAATCCTATTTGCCACGCACGACGGCATGGGGCGCGGCAGCGTCCGGCGACACGATGTCATCCAGGGTCATCATCGGCTCCGTGGAGGCGGCGTCGGCGATCATGGCGGATCGCATTCCCCGGAAAAAGGGGAGCCGGTACTTGATTTTCCCGAAAAGGATGTGGACCAGCACGAACATCGGGATGAACGTTGCCGGATAGCCCACCGTCTCCCCGATGTAGGGGAGGGGAAAGGGGAGCAGAAACGGCACATCGGAAAAACGCGTCTCCAGCCAGGCCAGGGCAAACGGCGCCGGCCACAAAGACGACATTCCCATGGCCATCTGCGCGAAGAAATGCTTGCCGAAGGCGTCATTGGCCACCTTGTTGCACGCCTTATAGGCCTTCTTGTCCTTCGCAGCCAGCGCCCGGAGGGAGAGATTGTGATTCTTGATCATTTCCCGGCTGTCGGTGTTGAGCCACGACCGGTTCCAGCGATAGGCGACGGCGTAGGTCAGCTGTCCGGCAACGACGCTCAGGAAGGCCAGCACAAAGGTCCCGATCATGTAGCCGGCAATCGGCACCGGAACGAGCCGGTAGAAGTAGATCAGGAAAGCGTCGATGAACAGGTATATCGTCTGCAGGAATGCCATGGTGCTCTCTTTTGTGGTCCATTGGAATGTTGAGACGGCTGCCGCCGGGCCGGACAACCAATGCCCAGGGCAGCCGAGGGAGCAAAACGCTCGTCAGCAGGTCATGCGGCCATTAAAACGGCGGCACGATGCTGTAGCCCAGAAAGCCCTTGCTGGTATAGCGGAGGCCGACATACAACGCCAGGACGACGAAGAGCCGCTTGAGCCAGATCTCCGGGATGTACTTGGAGGTTCTGGGACCGATCATCGACCCCACGAAAATCCCCACCAACTCGACGCCCACCAGGGGCCAGAAAATCGGGATCCCCTTGACCACCATATAGGTAAAAATGCTGATGACCATGCCGACGAAGACTGTCAGCGCCGAGGTGCCGGCCACCAGGAACATGGGAAGCCCGGCGACGCTGGTCAAAAACGGCACGAAGAGAAAGCCGCCGCCGATGCCCAGGAAGGATGCCAGCCCGGCGATGAAGAATCCACCGATGAGCGGAATGATGGGTTTGAAGCTGAATTCCACGCCATAAAAGGTGAAGGAGACCCGGCTGAAGCTCCAGTTTTTTACCTGGACGCCGCACTCCTCGGGAGCGAGGGTGGAGCATTTTTTGATGTTGGCATCCTCGAAAGCCTTCGATGCCGCCTTGGCCTCTTTTTTTCCAGCCTGGCCCTTCGGGGTGGTTTCATAGAACAGAAACGCGCCGATGACGAAGACGATCAGGCCGAAATAGCCCAGGTAGGCCTTCAGGGAGATCTTTCCAGCCGTGATGATGGGCACCAGGAAGCTGCCCGAGATGGATCCGACGGCGAGCGCGATACCCAGGGGCAGAACCAGCCGCCCCATCTTGTAGTAGTTGAAGCTGCCGACCATGGCGCTCAGCCCCACCATCCACTGGTTGGAGACGCGGATGCTGTCGGTGATCAGCTTGTTCAGCGCCGGAGAGGTCTGCTTGAAGGTCTTGCCGTAGTCCGCCAGACCGAATACCGTGATGTGGCCCACACCCGACATGATGCCGCCAAAGGCCCCGACGGTGGAGAAGATCCATCCCACCCAGACCGCCCACAGGAATCCCAGGATGACGTTGGGATCCGGGGCGCCCGGGATCCCCAGGAAGCCGGGCGCCGCATTCGGATCGATCTGGCCGGATTCGGTGCCCTGCGGCGTTGCCGCGATGGCGTCCGCCAACTGATCCGCGTGGGCGGTCGTCGTGGCCAGCAGCGGCAGCCCCACTGCAAGACACATCACCAAAATGATCAAGAATAATGCCGGTTTTTTCGTCATGATTTCCTCCGTACTGTAGATGCCGTTCAACAATTAATAATGATAAATATCCAACACGACTATCACTTCAACCTCTTTTCGCTACACGTGTGGCCACACCACCTTTCCGTCAAATTTTCGTATGAATCGCAAGCAAACAACATGCCACATACAAATTCACGTCAGGACGGGGAGATCCCCTGCATGAATCCATCCCCCGAAGGTGAAGATTCGGCGCCATTCGCCACCGCCGATAAAACCGCGCTCTGCAGGCTGCTGTGGCGTGCAGTGGCCGCACCGGGCCCTAAAAACGCAACAGTTTCTTTGCATATTTTTTTATTCAATTAATTTTTATCCAAAATAAACGAATAGATAAAATTTTGCATAAAAAAAGTGCATGCGCAACATTTTTTTTGCATTTTTGTTTACACTCTTGGCGGAAAACCCCGCGACCGGGGGGTGGTAAAAACGCGGCATTCCCCTTCAGCTTCTTGTTTTTATGGCAACTTCAACACGGCGAAGTTTTTTAACGTCATGGGAAAAAAAGGCAATACCCTGGCATCGCTATTGCTTGTGGAAGCGCTTCAAAAATGATATAGGTTCATCATCAGATGTTCCCAACAAAACGGCCGTCCGTATGGATTCAGGGTACGCCAGAAGACCGACAGACGAAAACGGAGAATCAAATGAGCAAATACTTCCTGTTCCAAGACACCAAAAAATGCATTGCCTGTCATGCCTGTGAAGTGCAGTGCAAAAGCAATAAATCTCTGCCTGTAGGGCCGAAACTCTGCCAGGTGGTCACCGTCGGACCCAAGCTGATCGGCAGCCAGCCCAAAGCATCCTTTGTATTCATGCCCTGTTTCCACTGCGAAAATCCCTGGTGCGTGGCCGCCTGTCCCACCGGCGCCATGCAGAAGCGCGAAAAAGACGGCATCGTATTCATCGACAGCAACCTCTGCGTCGGGTGCAAGACCTGCATCTCCGCCTGCCCATGGGGCGCCCCTCAATGGAATCCCGAAATCGGAAAAGTCGTCAAATGCGATTACTGCATGGACCGTGTCGATCGGGGCCTCAAGCCGGCCTGCGTCACCATCTGCCCCACCGGCTGTCTTCACTTTGGAAAAGCCGAGGAAACAACGCAGATCCGCCGGGAGCGCCATGCAAAGCAGGTGGCCGCGCTGGAGCACGAATAAAAGGAGAAGGACGCAATGGAAAATACCAGCTGCGCCACAGCCGCCTGCCCGGTGAACGATGCCCTCGTACGCCTGAGGGAGACGATCCACTCCGGGAAGATCGCCCATCCCCGGAGCCGCC
>CAJXSB010000300.1 GCA_913060435.1 uncultured Desulfococcus sp. | reverse complement strand
ATTTCATGATCGCCTTCATCTGCATTTCCATGAAGTTTTTGTTTTCCACGATAACGTCGATCAGGGACTGCAATTCCTGCTGCCGTTCGGGCTTGGCGACTTTGGTTTCCGCGGTCAGCTCTTCGATGCGATCGGTCCATAAACGGAGGGCCTCCTCCATTTCTTTCAGGTATTCTTTCTTGGACATTGTCATCTTTTGCCTCCTTTGCTTTCCCTTCGTTGAGGAGATTCCACTAACCTACCCCATTCACTTATCATAGATTTGCAACTTAACCGTAATCATTTTTGGGCCGAATAACAACGGCCCTGGTCTCGTTTCGCCGGCAAAAACGGCGGCGTAAATGCATGCGAGGCATCCTGCAGACGGCATATCCGACACCGAGAACGCTGGGCATCCCGCACGGGAATACATCAAAAATCTTGACGTCCGTTGGAAAAGGGTGTATGTTAGCCGTTGTTAATTTTCAATTCATCTAAATAAATTCAGCTAGTTATGGCGAGGCTTGCATCGGGGGAGATATCGGCTGATGGTATCTCCTACATTTGTTGGCGCAGGGGCGCCCTGTTCCCCCACCGATACATCACCCCAAAAGGCGTTTGAAAAGCGAATAGGCACATCATGGGACGCAGAGCTGCGGTTGAGCGCAAGACCACGGAAACAAACGTTAAGATCATCGTCGATCTCGACGGCTCCGGCCAGGCGGATATTCACACTGGAATTCCTTTTTTTGACCACATGCTGACCCTCTTCAGCGCCCACGGACTGTTCGATCTTTCCATCCGCGCCGAAGGGGATATCGACGTCGATTACCATCATACGGTCGAGGACGTGGGGCTGGTTCTGGGAGATGCCTTTCGGGAGGCCCTCGGGGACCGCCGCGGCATCCAACGCTATGGCCATGCCGTGACGCCCATGGATGAAACCCTCTCTTCGGTGGCGGTCGACCTCTCCAACCGCCCCTACCTGGTCTACAACGTCCTCCAGACCGGAAAAGGCGTCTCCGGTTTCGACATTTATCTGGCCAAGGAATTCTTCCGCGCGTTTTCGAACCGGAGCGGCATGAACCTTCACATCAACGTCTCCTACGGCGAAAACGAACACCATATCCTGGAATCCGTATTCAAGGCAGCGGGCAGAGCACTAGACGAGGCGTCCACCTTCGATCCGAGAATCAAGGATGTTCGCTCGACCAAAGGCGCGCTGTGATCCCCCGGACCCGACAATCCATGCCGGTGCATTCAATGTCCGTCTGGCGGCTTTTGGCCGGCGTGGAACCAAAATCGATCGCGAAATGAGAAAGCGGTGTCAGAAATGAAATGGAGCTTTGCAGCTTTTCTGTTGATGCTTGGGTTGGCGGCATCTTGTTCTTTCTGGGGATGCGCCGAGCGGCAGGTCGCCCAGAAGCCGATTGTCCTGTCCCCCGACCTGGAGGAAATCATCGTGGTGGCCTTCAGGGACATGAACGCCGGCAAGGGGGAGCAGATCAATGTCCGATGCCCCCTGAGCGGCAAGGTCTATGTCTCGGGGCCGGTGGATGAAAATGCGTCCACCTTCCTGACCAACCAGCTGATGGCCTCCCTCCGGGCCAAGCCCGGCCGGGACTTCCGGCTGATCTCGGGCGGCGAGTTGTGGGATATCCAGGCCGGGAAGGGAGATGCCGGTCAGGATATGGGTGAATGGCAGCTCGTGGTTGACGCGGGCCGGGCCTTAGGCGCCGACGCCGTGCTGGTGGGACACATCTATCGCTACATCGAGCGGGTCGGCGGTAATCTGTCGGTGGAATCGCCCGCATCCGTCGCCTTCGATCTCCACCTGGTGCGGACGTCGGACGGCCGCGTGCTCTGGACCGGGTATTTTGATGAAACACAGAAGACCTTGATGGAGGACATGTTTGACATCGGTTCGTTTTTCCAGCGGGAGGGAAAATGGGTAACAGCCGAGCAGATGTCCTCGACCGGGCTTCAAGACATAATGGAAGCATTTCAGATACCATGATCGTTATTCCTGCAATAGACATCAAAGGCGGCAAATGCGTCCGGCTCCAGCAGGGGCGGATGGATCGTGAGACGGTTTTCGGGGAGGACCCTTCGGCCATGGCCGGGAGATGGGCGGCGGAGGGCGCCGAGATGATCCACGTGGTCGACCTGGACGGCGCGATGGAAAAGCGGCCCGTCAACCTGGACTCGATTCGGAAGATACTCGATACCGTCACCGTTCCCATACAGGTCGGCGGAGGCATCCGGGATATTGATACGGTGGGCATGTATATCGACGTCGGCGTCGACCGGGTCATCATCGGGACCGAAGCCATTCGGAATCCCGGGCTGGTGGAAGGCGCCTGCCGGCGATATCCCGGCCGGGTGGTCGTCGGCATCGACGCCAAAAACGGCCTGGTCGCCATCGAGGGCTGGACGGAGACGACGCAGACGCGGGCGGTCGACCTTGCCCGGCGCTTCGAGAAGAGCGGGGTCGCCGCCATCAATTTTACCGACATCCATCGGGACGGCATGCAGACCGGACCCAATATCGAAGCCACCCGGCAGCTGGCGGAGTCCGTTGAGATACCGGTGGTCGCGTCGGGGGGCGTATCCACCCTGGCGGACATCCGGAATCTCATCCCGCTCGAACCTTTCGGGGTGGTCGGCGTGATCACGGGAAGGGCCCTCTACGCCGGAACCCTGGATTTGAGGGAGGCGATCGCGCTGACGCGCTGAACGCCCTGCGGCGGGGAATACGCTTGAATCGCTTGACATCCGGTTTTTGGGCATTAATTTTACCAAATTTTGCTGCAGTGAAAATACAGTATGTGAAAAAACGGCGGTTTGCGCGGGCGGCGGTTGCCTCGGCAGACGTCCGTGATTAAGATTAAATGCCAGGCAGTTGGTAATTTGCTTCGATAACCTTCCGGAATTCCTTTGGCATTGTCAGGGAGGTCGTTTTTGGCTGATCAGATTCCCGAAAGTACGATTTCAGAGATCAGAAGCACAGCCGATATTGTTGACATCGTTTCGGAAGTGGTATTGCTGAAGAGAGCTGGAAAGAACTTTCAAGGGCTGTGCCCGTTTCACTCCGAGAAAACCCCCTCATTTACCGTCAGTCCCGACAAACAGGTCTTCTATTGCTTTGGATGCGGTGCCGGCGGCAATGTCTTCACCTTTCTGATGCAGCACGAAGGCCTGTCGTTTCCTGAAGCGGTTCGCACCCTCGGCAGGCGTTACGGGATTGTCGTGGAGGATCGTCAGCTCTCCCCGGAGGAGCGGGCCAGGATGGCGGAGCGCGACGGGATATTCGATGTCCATCAACAGGCCGCGGCGTTTTTCCGGCGGATGCTCCTCGAGAGCCCGGAGGGGCGGACGGCGCGGGCGTACCTCGAGAAGCGAGGGATGCGAAGCGAGACGATCGAACGGTTTTCGCTGGGGTATGCGCCGCCGGAATGGGATGCGCTGGCAAAGTATTTTGCCGGGCGCCGTGTCCCGACAACATATCTGGAAACTGCGGGGCTGATCATCCCAAGGAAGTCGGGAAGCGGCTTTTACGATCGGTTCCGGGACCGCATCATTTTTCCCATCACGGGCGTCTCCTCCCGAATCCTGGGCTTCGGCGGTCGGGTGATGGACGACGCCATGCCGAAATATCTGAACTCGCCGGAATCCCCGGTCTTTAACAAACGGCGCTCGCTTTACGGTCTGGAGGCCGCACGGGGCCGCTGTCGCGAGACGGGAACGGCTTATGTTGTGGAGGGGTATTTTGACGTCCTGGCCCTCGCCCAGGCGGGCGTCACCAATGCGTTGGCCACCCTGGGGACGGCCCTGACCGCCGGGCACGTAAAGACCCTTAAAGGCCATGTCAGCGACATCGTTCTGGTCTTCGATTCAGACCAGGCAGGCATTCGAGCGGCGTTGAAGAGCGTGGAGGTCTTCCGGAAGGAGAACATGGATGCCAGGATCCTGGTGCTGCCGGAAGGGCATGACCCGGATTCCTTCATCCGGAAATTCGGTGCGGAGGCCTTTGGTGCGGCCGCACGGAATGCCCGCAGCATGATGGATTTCCTCATGGAGGAGACCATCCGCAAGCACGGCCTCTCCGTGGAGGGGAAGCTGAGGATCATCTCCGAAATGCAGGGGCCGCTCGGGGCGATATCGGACCGGATGGCGCGGTCCCTTTACATCCGGAATCTGGCGGAAAAGACCGGTGTGGACGAGGCCATGATCGCCGAACGGATCGCCCCGACGAACCCTCCCGGCGGCGGCCGGCGGGGACCTGCGGCGGCCGGCGGCGGAGGGCCTGCGGGAGAAGCGTGCCTCACGGGAAGGCACATCCGGATCGAGCGGAAGATCATCACCATGATGCTTCAATTCCCGGATATCCTCCCGGAGGTCGAACGCCGTCACACACTGGAACTCTTTGAGGATGAGCAACTGAAATCCATCGGTCGACGCATTCTGACGCAATACAGCACTACCGGAAAGTATCATGTTTCGGATGTCATTGAAGCACTGGACGACACGGAACGAGAGATGACGGTGAACCTGGCAATAGGAGGGGATGTGTGGGATCGTGAGGGATGCCTTCGCTTGCTGGCCCAGTTCGAGTCCGGCCGAAAAAGGCAGAAAGACAACCTTTTACAGAAAATCGAGGCCGCAAGCCGCAATAATGATCAGGCCCTGCTCTTGAAGCTTCTGAAGGAAAAGCAACACCGGGCCAGAAAGAGGCAGACGATAAATTGAACGCTGCAGGAGGCGCAAATAGATGGCTATGAAATCTACTCTCAATGGGGACAATTCCGACGACAAGGCCGCTTTGAAGGCACTGATCGCCAAAGGAAAGGAGCAGGGGTATCTCACCTATGATGAGATCAATGCCGTCCTTCCGGATGAAGCGATGTCCCCGGAGCAAATAGATGAGACCCTTGTCCTGTTCAACGACATGGATATCGACGTTCTCGGCGACAAGAAGCAGCCGATATCCAGCGCGCCGAAGACAAAAAAGAATCGGAGCAAGGTGAGCGCCGATACCGACTCTTCGGTATCGGAGTTCGGCTCGGTGACAGACCCCGTTAAAATGTACCTTCGAGAGATGGGCATGGTTACGCTCCTCAGCCGGGAGGAGGAGGTCGAGATCGCCAAAAAGATCGAATCCGGAGAGCAGGAGGTGTTGAGGGCGCTTTTGGATACTGCCGCAGGCGTAAAGTGCATCCTCGATCTCGGCAAGGATATCGAAGCCGGCAACCTCCGGCCGCGGCATGTCCTCAGGGACCTGGACGAGGGGGACACCTGTGCCGATGAGGAAGTACAAATCAAGAATTTTCTTGAAACCATGCAGTCCATACGGGAAGTGGACAATGAAAACCAGGCCTACCGGGAGCAGCTCTTCTCGTCAGCACTTGGCGCGGACGAGCAACGTCGGATCCGGAGAAACATCTCCCGACGCAATGCCAAGATCTTTGATTTTCTCAAGGAATGGCGCCTGGAGAGCAGCGTGGTCGACAATATCGAGAGCACCATCAAAGAAGATATCCGCTGGTTCACCTTCATGCAGCGAGAGCTCGCCAAATGCGCCGAAAGCCTGGGGCTGTCCCTGATGGAGGCCCGCAAGGGGGCCGAGGACAGGGAGGGCCTTGCCGAGGCGGTCCTGCAGAAGGGCATCCTGGAGAGCGCCGAGGTAGACGTCCTGATTGACAAGCTCAACGCGATTCAGTCGAAGATCGACGCCCGGGAGATGGAGGTCAAGGCCAACTGCAAGGCGCTGAAGCGTGCCATGTCCAACGTCGAAGAGGGGCGGCAGAGGGCCAAGGATGCCAAGGCG
>CAJXSB010000299.1 GCA_913060435.1 uncultured Desulfococcus sp. | reverse complement strand
CGCTGCGTCTGGGGTATGTGCGGGACCGCACCCCGCTGGCAGAGGCCCGGGTATTGGATGTGGGGTGCGGCGGCGGCATCCTGAGCGAGGCCCTTGCCGATGCGGGCGGCTGCGTCACCGGCATTGACATGGGGGCGGCCCCGCTCCGGGTCGCCCGGCGCCACATGGAAAAAACCGGGCGGTGCATCGACTATCAGCAGACGACCGTCGAACAGCTGGCGGATCGCTGCCCTGCAGCCTTCGATGTCATCACGTGTATGGAACTCCTCGAGCATGTCCCGCGGCCCGCATCGGTCGTCCACGCCTGTGCTCGCCTGGTCAAGCCGGGCGGCGACGTCTTTTTCGCCACCATCAACCGCAACGTGAAGTCTTTCATCTTCGCCATCATCGGTGCCGAATATATCCTTCGGCTGCTGGCCAGGGGAACCCACCGCTTTCGTATGTTCGTGACGCCCGGGGAGCTGTCCAACTGGGCTGGAGATGCGGGTCTGGAGGTGTGCGATATCTCCGGGATGCAGTACAATCCCTTCCGCCGCCGGTATTTTCTCAATCGCGATCCATCGGTCAATTACCTCATGCATGCCCGCCGGATTCGCTAGGAATGCTGCAGGATCGCCATGGTGATTCTCGATATGCAGACAAGGCGGCCTCTGTCGTGGGATATGCGGATTTCCCAGACATGGGTGCTCCTGCCCAGGTGCACCGGGGATGCCTTACCCGTAACGGTGCCGCTGCTGACCGACCGGATGTGGTTGGCGTTGATGTCGAGACCCACGCAGTAGTGGCGATCCGGGTCGATGCAGTGGAGGGCGCCGGCGCTGCCCAGGGTTTCAGCGAGCACCACTGACGCGCCCCCATGGAGGAGGCCGTAGGGCTGGACCGTACGCTCGTCGACGGGCATGGTCGCCTTGAGATAGTCGTCGCCGACTTCCGTATAGCAGATGCCGATGCTGGCGACCAGGGTGTTTCGCGCCCGCAGGTTCATCTCCTCCAGGTTCGGCTGGGTGTGCCAGATGCGCATGATCGATGGGCTCAATATCCGTATCCGCCCTGTCGGATATGCACCAGGCGGCTGTTTTCAAAAATCAGGGTCTGGGTCAGGCGGCTGGTCCCAAAATTATAGAACCACTCCTCAATGATCACGATCTTCTTGCATCCCGTATAGCGCTTTCCGCGATAAATGTAGTAGTGCTCTTCGTACCGGCCGTCGTCATCCGGATAGGTCCAGAAATAAGGATCGCGGCAGTTCCGGCTGAATCGCTCCTCCTGGCGTTCATCAACCCAGGTGGGTTCGCCGCAGCTCTCCAGCACTTCCGCCTGGGGCATTCCGCGGTCGATCACCTTGCCGCTGCAGCGGAGTGCGGAAGCCGGTGCGGCAGCAGCAAGGATGATCAGAGCCAGGGCGGCGGCCGTTGTCCGGGCCGACATCATGGCTGCCGCCTCCGGGCGGCTGTACCAACTGTCGCAATATTGTCTTCGTGGTCCGCGGTCCGGGCGTATGTTATCATGGCGTGACTCCTCTGTGGTACAGGGTTCACCAGGTTCGGCTTTTGAACTCCGGCTGTTGAACCCCTATGATAAACACCGGAACGGCGCCGATCAAACCCATGGACCTCCAGATGCCATTCTCTTCCAAAACCAAAAAAAGGCCCGGGGAAAGCTCCCCGGGCCGTGGGCGAATTCAGGGAATTCGACAGGTATCGTTAGAACAGGCCGCTGACCTTTCCGCTTTCGGTGTCAACGTCGATTCTTCTGAAGGCCGGGTTGGAGCTGGTGCCCGGCATCAGGCTGATGGTGCCGGCGCAGGGGCAGAGGAACTTGGCGCCGGAGTAGATGAGCACGTCGCGGATCGGCAGGCGCCAGCCCTTGGGCACGCCCTTCTTGACCGGGTCGTGGGAAAGGCTCAGATGGGTCTTGACCATCATGGTGGCGAAGTCGCCGTATTTGGGGTCGTTTTCGAGCATCTCAGCCTTGGCATTGGCCTCGGGAGCCCAGTCAACGCCGTCGGCGCCGTAGACTTCCTTCGCGATCATGTCGACGCGGTCGCGCAGCTTCATCTCCAGGGGATAGAGGAATTTGAAATCGTTCTCTTCGTTGCAGGCGTCGATGACGGCATCGGCGAATTCCAGGGCTCCCTCGCCGCCCTTCTCCCAGTGCTTGGACTCGGCGCAGCGGGCGCCGGCGGCTTCGGCAGCCTTGCGGACGACAGCGCATTCCTCATCCGTATCCGTATAGAACCGGTTGATGCAGACCACCGGGTTGATGCCGGCCTTGCGGATGACGTTGATCATGTGGACCATGTTCTCGCAGCCCTTTTCGACGAGCTCGATGTTCTCCTTGGTGTACTCTTCGGGGAGCGCCTTGCCCGCGACGACCTTGGGTCCGCCGCCGTGCATCTTGAGGGCGCGGATGGTGGAGGTCAGAACCGAGACATGGGGCTTCAGACCGCTGAAGCGGCACTTCACGTTCCAGAACTTCTCGAATCCGATGTCTGCGGCGAATCCCGATTCGGTGACATGGTAGTCGAAGAGTTTGAGGCCGACGCGGTCGGCGATGATGGAGGACTGGCCGACGGCGATGTTGGCAAAGGGGCCGGCATGGACCAGGCAGGGCTGATACTCGGCGGTGCACATCATGGTCGGGTTGATGGTGTTCCGCATGAAGGCGGTCATGGCGTTGCCGACTTCCAGGTCGCCGGTGGTGACGGGCTTGCCGCTCTTGTCGAAGGCCACGGTGATGTTGTTGAGGCGTTCTTTCAGGTCGGCCAGGTCTTTGGCGACGGCCAGGATGGCCATGCACTCGGAGCCGACGGCGATGCCGAACTTGGACTGCATGGTGTAGCCGTCAAAGCGGCCGCCGAGGCCGATGACGATGTTGCGCAGGGCCTGGGCGCAGAAGTCGATGATCCAGCCCATTTCCACGCGGGTGGGATCGATGTCCAGGCGGCGCATGCCGGTCAGGCGGGCCAACTGCTCATCGTTGTAGTTACGCTCATGCTGCATACGGGCGGTCATGGCGACCATGCCCAGGTTGTGAGCGTTCATGATGTCATTGATGTCGCCGGTGAGTCCCAGGGAGAATTCGGTCATGGGAATGAGCAGGGAGTTTCCGCCGCCTGCTGCCGTCCCCTTGACGTTCATGGTGGGACCGCCGGAGGGCTGACGCAGGGCGCCGCCGACGTTCTTGCCGCGCATGCCCAAACCTTCCATCAAACCGACGGAGGTCGTGCTTTTACCCTCGCCCAGGGGGGTCGGGGTAATGGCAGTGACTTCAATGTACTTGCCATCGGGTTTGTCTTTCATTCTGTCGATGATTTTCAGGAAATCGACTTTTGCCAGACGCCCCATGGGAAGCATTTCATCTTTCTGGAGCCCCAGCTTCTCCTGCCATTGTTCTGGTGTCGGCATGTTTTCTTCGGCTGCTTCAGAAATCTGCCAATCCGCCATATTAACCGCATCGTAAGCCATCTATCCAATCCTCCTTATGTTAATGATTAACGATGGGGGGCCCTGATTGCCCATCATCAGGTACCGCTATACTGTTGGGTAAAAATACTTAAAATGGATTGATTAAAGATTAGAACAAACGAAATTTCCCCGGGATCCGGCAAAACTCGGCTAACCTACCACGCTCATTTGAATTTGGCAAGAATTATATAATGAATGCCAATCGTGCTGAAAAAGATCCTAACGTGTTGAAATAAAATCTGAACGACCGTTTCCTTGAAGCTGGTAAAGACGGTAATAATATCCCTTTTTCGCCAAAAGCGCGGCGTGATTACCGATTTCCACAATGCAGCCGTTGTTCAGTACCACGATCTGATCGGCGCTGCGGGCCGTGGTCAGGCGATGGGCCACCACCACGCAGGTGCGATTCTGCATCAGGTTGGCGATGGCCTCCTGAAGCTGCATTTCGGTTTGAGAATCCACATACGAAGTCGCTTCGTCGAGAATGATTACCTCCGGGTCGGCGGCAAAAGCCCGGGCCACGGAAATCAGCTGGCGTTCACCACTGGAAAGCGAGGCACCCCCCTCGCTGATACGGGTGCCGATCCCGTCAGGAAAGCGATCGATCATTGTCTGGCAGCGGGAGGCGTCAATGATGACGTCCCGCTGCTCAGGCGTCAGGTCGGTGCTCGCAAAAAAGATATTGTCGCCAAGGGTTCCGGTAAACAGAAACGGATCCTGCATGACCAGCGCGATGCGCCCTCTGAGAAGATCCGGCGGGATGTCGGCGCTGTCAATACCGTTGAACGTAAGAGCGCCTGCGGTGGGATCATAAAAGCGGACCAGCAGGTTGACCAGTGAGGTCTTTCCCGATCCGGTGGCACCCACGATGGCCACGGTCTGACCGGCGGTGATGGTCAGGTTGATGGCTTTCAATACCGGTTCGCCCGGATTGTAGGCCAGGGTTACATCGTTGAAACGGATGACCGCCAGCGGGCCGGGAATGCGTGGTGTGTCGGTTTGCGTCACCGGGGCCGTGGGTGTGTCCTGGAGCAGAAATATCCGTTCGGCAGACGACATGGCGTTTTGTAAAATGTTGTATTTTTCGGCCAGGTCCCGAATGGGGCGGAAAAACATGCGCATGTAGGCGATAAATGCCGCCAGCACACCGATACTGACCGATTGATTCAATACATGACCGCCGCCCACGTATATCACAATGGCAATGCTGGTGACGCCGAGCATTTCGATGATGGGCATGAACACGGCGAAAATGTTGATCTGGCGCATACCGGCCAGGTAATTGTCATGATTGAGATGCGCGAAGGCCGAGAAATTTACGCGCTCGTGGCCAAAGGATTGAATGACTTTGATGCCGCTGATGGTTTCCGAGAAGCGGGTATTGATTTCCGCCACCTTGATGCGCAATTCGCGAAACACATCGCGCACTTTTTTGGAAAATCCAAAAGCGGCCACGGCCACCAGGGGCAGCACCAGAAAGGAGAGCAGGGCCAGTTGCCAGTCCATGGCCAGAAGCACCCCGGCAATGCCCACCAGCAAAAACAAATCCTTGAATACCATGGAAATAAAGTTGGTAAACAGCTCATGCATGTTCTGGATATCGTTGGTTACCCGGGTCACCAGGCGGGCCACGGGATTGCGGGTGAAAAAATGAAGCGGCATGGCCTGAATATGGCGGTAAAGCTCGACACGCAGGTCATGCATGATGCGGTTGCCGGCCAGTTCCATGATCATATTCTGGATGAAGGTGAGTACAAAAATGAAAATGACCACGGCCATGAACATAAGGGTGATGACCAAAAGGCCGGACAGATCCTTGTGGCGCAGCTGCATCAGGTGGCCAGGGTCGATACGGTGCAAACGGTCCAGAGGGATCTGGGCCTGATCGTTCTCAATCCGAAAAAGATGCTTATAGCGACGGACGGTCCTGGCCGCCTGCGGATCATTCAAATCAATCGTCAGCCATTGCCGCTGGTTGTTATCGGCCTGGTCGGTGTGACTGACGATGCGCTCGCGGGGCACGATGTGGCGATCGATGATTTCCTTGGTGATATAGGGGACGCAAAGTTCTAAAAACGTGATGGCCAGCACCAGTACCGCAGAACAGACCAGGGTCCACCGGTGGGGCGATGCATAGGGCAGGATGCGTCCGAGCAGTTTAAGATCATAGGCTTTGCCCAGACGCTTTTCTTCTTCGTAGCCGTAATCAAAACGCATCTTCCAGCTCCTGCAGACGATACGCTTTTGAATAATAACCACTGGCGGCCATCAGCTGATCGTGGTTTCCGGCAGTAACGATACGGCCATTTTCAAGCACCAGGATCTGATCGGCGTGGCGCAGCG
>CAJXSB010000298.1 GCA_913060435.1 uncultured Desulfococcus sp. | reverse complement strand
CGCCCGCAGGCGTAGCCCCGCTACGTCGAGGACCGACCGGAGGCGAAAACGCCGCCAGGGGGCAAAAGATGCCGCTTCTGGAGGGACACTAACCCATGATTGCGGCCACCTGCTGCCGTATCTCCTCGAAGCGGTAAGGCTTGGCCACCACACCGGCAAACCCGTATTCCGCATAGTGAGTTACGCCGGGATCGTTGGCATAGCCGCTCGATACGATCGCCTTGACCTCCGGATCCAGGTCGCGCAGGCGCCGCATGGTTTCCTTGCCGCCCATGCCGCCCTTGACGGTCAGGTCCAAAATCCCCAGGTCGAACGGCCGGCCCTCTTCCAGCGCCGCCGCATAGGCGGCCAGTCCCACCGGCGGGGGGTCATCAGCCAGGATGCCGAAATAAAAACAAAACAGGTGCGCGGACATGAGCGGCACGATAAAATCGTTGAATCCGCCGATTTCCACAATGGCCGGCGCGGTCAGGGACGCCATGACGATATAGGTGGCGGTGGTGGGCAGGCCCATGCCGATGATCAGGCTGGCCAGCGCGGTGATGACGAGCATCAGGAAGATGTTGCCCCCGGAGATGGTGTCGATGATCTGGGTGATCAGCCCCCCCAGCCCCAGGGCGACGACGCCCACGATGATCCCGGCGGCGGCGGTTGCCAATGCGACGGAGACCATGTTCCGCGCCCCGGCCGCCAGGGCCGCGAAGATGCTCTGGATGCTCCGCTGGAAGGCGGGGCCGTAGGGCTCCTTCCGGATGTAGGCCTTGACCGGCTCCTGCAGGAGCATGATAATGGCCATGACCCAGATGGCGTTGAAGGCCGCAAGCTCGGGGGAATGGCGGACCACAATCAGCTCGTAGAGGAGGAAAAAGAGGGGGAGCATATAGTGGAAGCCGGAGAGGAAGGTCTTCCAGAACGGCGGCAGCTCCGCGCGGCGCATCCCCTGGAGCCCCAGTTTGGAGGCTTCGATGTGCGTGATGTAGAAGAGCGCCGCATAGGAGGCGAAGGCGGGGACCGCCGCCGCCTTGATAACCTCCACATAGGGGACATTGACGTATTCGGCGATGATGAAGGCGGCCGCGCCCATGATGGGCGGCGCCAACTGACCGTCGGTGCTGGCGGCGACCTCGACGGCGGCGGCCTTGGTCCCCGGGTAGCCCACCTTCTTCATCAGGGGGATGGTGAAGGTCCCGGTCGTGACGATGTTGGCGATGCTGGAGCCCGAGACGACCCCGGTCAAACCGCTGCCCAGGATGGCGGCCTTGGCCGGGCCGCCCTTGAACCCGCCCAGGAGGCTGAGCGCCAGATGAATGAAATACTGTCCGGCGCCCGCCTTGTCGAGCATGGCGCCGAAAAGGACAAACAGAAAGACGATGGTGGCCGACACGTCGAGGGGAATGCCGTAGATCCCTTCGGTCGACATGGTCATCTGGCCCATGAAGCGGTTGAGGCTCACCCCCTTGAAGGCGATCAGGTCCGGCATGTAGGGACCGAAGAAGGAATAGATGATGAAGGCGGTGGCGATGATGGGCAGGGCCGGGCCGATGACCCGTCGGGCGGCCTCCAGAAGCAGCAGCACCAGCAGCGACCCGAAGATGAGATCCCGCAGGATGGGTGCGCCGTAGCGGACGGTCAGACCGTCATAGTCGATGGCGATATAGAGGGCCGACAATGCGGCGACGGCCGCGATGATATAATCGAATACCGGTATCCGGTCGGTGGCCGACAGGAACCCCAGGCCCGGGATGCGCTTCTTGAACATGGGGACGTTCAGGAAAACGATGGCGAGGGCGAAGGCCAGGTGAATGGCGCGGATAAAGGTGGAATCCAGGATCAGCCAACTGGCGATGGAGAGCTGAAAGATGCTCCAGGAGACCGCGATGACGGGGATCACGAAGCGGCTCGGGCCCTCGGGCCGTCGGCCGACGCCCTCCTCCTCCGCTGCCATGCGTTTTGCCAGTTCCAGGCCATCGTCCGTGCCGTAGTTTTCTTTGTCGCTCATGGATCACCTCATTTCAGGGGCTTTGGCCGGGCGGGTCCCGATCGTCGATGCAGAGATTCCCTGCGAAGCATTTTCGCAGGGCGGCGGCCGGAGCCGCCGCCATCACGATAGGAGTAACGCGGGTTTGCAGGGGACTACTTCATCAGCCCTGCCTCTTTGTAGTATTTTTCCGCACCCGGATGGATCGGGGCCGAAAGGCCGTCCAGCATCCCCTCCTTGGTCAGGACACCAAAAGCGGGATGGAGCTTCTTGAAGGTCTCGAAATTCTCGAAGACTTCCTTGGTGACGGCATAGACGACATCGTCGGGCACTGCGGCCGATGTCACGAAGGTCGCCTTGACGCCGAAGGTGTCAATCTTCTCCTCCTTGTTTTCAGCGCCGGGATAGAGCGACATGGGGATGAACGACTTGGCGTAATAAGGCTTGGCCAGGATCAATTTATCGATGCCGGGGCCGGTGACGGGGATGAAGGCCACCTTGGTGGCGCCGGCCGTGGCCTCCAGAAAGGCGCCGCTGGGATGGCCCACCGTGTAGAAAAAGGCGTCGAGACGGCCGTCCTGGAGGAGGCCGGGCGCTTCGGCGGCCTTGATCCCCTCGGCCGTCAGGTCTTTTTCATAGTCAATGCCCACCGCCTCGAGGGCGTCAATGGAATTCTGGCGCTGGCCGGAGCCGGGGTTGCCGATGTTGACCCGCTTGCCCTTGAGGTCCGCGATGCTCTTGACGCCGGAGTCGACGGAGGCCACCAGGGTGACGGACTCGGGATGGATGCTGAAGACCGCCCGGAGATCCTTCTGGGGGCCTTTGTCCTTCCACTCCTCAAGGCCGTTGTAGGCCTGGTACTGCCGATCCGACTGGACCACGCCGAACTCGAGGTCTCCGGCCAGGATCGCATTGACGTTGAAGACCGAACCGCCGGTGGATTCCACCGTGCACCGGATTCCGTATTCCTTCCGCTTCTGGTTGACGATCTTGGCGATAGCGCCGCCCGTGGGGTAGTAGACGCCCGTGATGCCCCCCGTGCCGATGGTGACAAAAGTTGTCTTCGCCTGAACCTCCGGAACGCCCGTGCCCATTGCCAGACCCATGCCGAGCAGAAACGCCGCTGCCAGAATCAACGTCTTCTTCATCCATACCTCCTCTTGGGTTGATGTTGGTTGAAAGAGAAATAAACCATATTTTGATACCAAAACCATCCAATGAACGCAACAATTTTGAACTTCCTGTTAATATTATTGATCATGACATGCCTCCCGCGAAAAGGCTGCCCGATGTCTCAATTTTTCTTGAACTGCGGCAGGGATGCGGCTACGGTGCATCCATGGTCGATCATCCCGAAACCCCGCTCATCAGCGTCATTATCCCGACCCACAACCGATCCTGGATTCTTGCAGAGGCCATCGACTCGGTGCTGGCCCAGGAGGGCTGCGAAGTCGAGCTGATCGTCGTGGACGACGGCTCCACAGACGACACCCCGAGCCTGCTCACCGCATACGGCGATCGCCTGAAGGTCATCCGCCAGGAAAACCACGGTGTCAGCGCCGCCCGCAACGCCGGCATCCGCCGGTCATCGGGCGGCCTGGTGGCCCTTCTCGACTCCGACGACCGCTGGCTGCCGGGGAAGCTGGCCGCCCAGGCGGCGTTTTTCACCCGCCGGCCGGATGCCATGATCTGCCAGACCCAGGAGATCTGGATCCGAAACGGGGTCCGGGTCAACCCCAGAGAGCGGCACCGCAAGCCCTCGGGGATGATTTTCGAGGCGTCCCTGCACCTCTGCCTGGTCAGCCCCTCGGCCGTAATGATGCGGCGGCACCTCTTCGATATCGTCGGGCTGTTCGATGAATCCCTGACGGCCTGCGAGGACTACGACCTCTGGCTGCGGGTCGCCTGCCGGTTCCCGGTCCACCTGATCGACGCCCCCCTCGTGGTCAAGCACGGCGGCCACCCCGACCAGCTCTCCCGGATGCCGGGGCTCGACCGATTCCGGATCGCATCCATCGTGAAATGCCTTGAAAAATCGCCGCTCACCCCCCGGCAGCGCAAGGCGGCCATCGATGTTCTCCGGAAAAAATGCCGCATCTACGGCCAGGGATGCCTCAAGCGGGGCCGGCACGAAGAAGCGCCGTATTACCTGGACCTGCCGCGGCGCTACGCCGTGAAGCCTTCGGTGCCGGAATAGATGGCGCCGGGGCGCTCGCCGGCGGTGAATTGGGGTTGAAATTTCCGGCATTTTGTAATAAACACCAATAACATAATTTATTGCCGCATTGTTTCCGGAAAGCGCGCTTTCTCCATGCAACGGCACCGGGCCGTCCCACAGCCCCAGACATGTCATCGAAATCAATGAAGGATACCGCCATTATGAACGACACGGATTCCGCAGCCCCCTATGGTGGCGAGCTCGTCGACCTGCTCATCGACCCCGAACGCGTCGAGCTCATCAAGGATATCGCCCGCAAACTTCCGGACATTACCCTGACGGACCGCCAGATGTGCGACCTGGAGCTGCTGGCCACCGGCGCGCTCTCGCCCCTCCGGGGATTCATGGTCCAGTCCGAATACGCCCCGGTGCTCGACAGGATGCAGCTCCCCAACGGCCTTGTCTGGCCCCTGCCCGTCTGCCTCGATGTCAGCGATCTCGTTGCCCGCACCCTGGAGGCGGGCCAATCCGTCGCCCTCCGGGATGCCGAGGGTTTCCTCCTGGCCGTGATGCACATCGAGGATATCTTCCCGGCGGAAAAGAAAAAGGAGGCGGAGCTGGTCTACGGGACCCTCGATCCGGCCCATCCCGGCGTCGACCACCTCATGAACGCCTGTGGGGACACCTATATCGGGGGACGCCTCGAGGTGGCCCATCTCCCGCCCCATTTCGATTTTCAGCAGCTCCGGATGTCGCCCGCCGAAATCCGGGGGATCCGCCGCAAGCTGGGCTGGGAGCGGATGGCGGGCTTCCACACCCGAAACCCTATCCACCGCCCCCAGTTCGAGATGACCCTGAAGGCCATGCGGGCGGCCCGCGCCAACCTCCTGATCCTGCCGACGGTGGGCATCACCCTGCCCGGAGATTTCGACCACTACACCCGCATCCGGTGCTACCGGGAGATCGCCAGGCGGTATCCCCCCGATGCGCATCTCCTCAACCTGCTGCCCCTGGCCAACCGCATGGCCGGCCCCCGGGAGGCCCTGCTCCATGCCATCATCGCCAAAAATTTCGGGTGCACCCATTTCATCGTCGGCCAGAACCACGGTTCCCCGGGCAACGGCCGCTCGTTCTATCCCGGCGAAGCCGCAAGGGAGATGGCCGAGGCCTATGGCGATCATCTCGGCATAGCGGTCCTGGGCTTCCCGGAAATGCTATACCTCCCCTTCGAGGATGAATACCGCCTTGCCGACCAGGTGCCCGACGGCACCCAGACCCTCTCCTTCACCGGCTTCGACATCCGGACCCGCATTCGCTCGGGCCGGAAGATCCCGCCCTGGGCGAGCTTCCCCGAGGTCGTCACGACCCTGCGGAAGGCCTATCCACCGCCTCGGAAGCAGGGGCTCACCGTCTTTTTCACCGGGCTTTCCGGTGCCGGCAAATCGACGTTGGCCAAGATCCTCTATGCCCGGTTCCTCGAGCTGGGGGACCGCCCCGTCACCCTCCTGGACGGCGACATCGTCCGCCAGAACCTCTCGCGGGAGCTCAATTTTTCCAAAGAGCACCGGGACATCAACGTACGCCGCATCGGCTTCGTGGCCAGCGAGATCACCAAGAACCGGGGCATCGCCATCTGCGCCCCCATTGCCCCCTATGCATCGACCCGGTCGGAGATACGGAACCAGATCGAGAACTACGGCGGG
>CAJXSB010000297.1 GCA_913060435.1 uncultured Desulfococcus sp. | reverse complement strand
TGCTGCTCCCCGCCGGAGAGGGTGCCGCCGTGCTGCCGGCGGCGGTCCTTGAGAATTGGAAAAAGGCTGTAGATCTTTTCGAGGTCGCCTTCGATCTCCGCCCGGTCATGCCGGTAGAAGGCGCCGAGCGCCAGGTTTTCGTCGACGCTGAGGCGCGGAAAGATCCGCCGGCCCTCGGGCACCTGGCACAGCCCCATCGGGGGCAGCTTTTCCGCGGGGGTGCCGTGGATGGCCCGCCCCTTGTAGAGGATCTCGCCGCTGTCGATGGGCAGCACCCCGCAGGTGGCCATGAGGGTCGTCGATTTTCCGGCGCCGTTGGCGCCGATCATGGCGACGATCTCCCCCGGAAAGACCTGGATCGAAATCCCCTTGAGGGCCTGGATCCGGCCATAGCTCGTACAAACGTTTTTCAGTTCCAGAATCGGTTCCACGACGTCCTATCCCTCCCTGTCGTCGGATCTCGTTCCCATCCGCTTGGCCGGAATCAGCCCGGCCGGCCGGAAGAGCATCATTACCACCATGGCCATGCCGAAGACGAGCATCCGGTAGGTTTCAAATTCCCGGAAGACCTCGGGCAGGACGATCAGGGCTGCCGCACCCAGCATGATGCCGGGAATCGACCCCATGCCGCCCAGGACGACCATGCTGAGCACCATGGCGGACTCGATGAAGGTGAAGCTTTCCGGGCTGACGAACCGCATCCGGGCGCAGAAGAACGCGCCGGCCAGCCCTGCGAAGAGCGCTCCCATGGCATAGGCGAGGAGCTTGAGCAGGAAGGTGTTGACGCCCATCAGCTCGGCGGCGGTTTCATCTTCGCGTATCGACTCCCAGGCCCTGCCGATCCGCGAGAAGTTGAGACGCCGGACGGCCACGATGGTGATGATGGCGAGGGCGAGTGCGATGTAATAAAGAAAGTGCAGCTTCTTGATATAGAATAGCTCGAAGCTGAAGCCCGCATCGAAGTTCGGGATGTAGATCGACGGCGGCTTGACGCCCAGGAGCCCGTTGGGGCCGTTGGTCAGCGTCATCCAGTTGTTGAGGATGATGCGGACGATCTCGCCGAAGCCCAGGGTCACGATGGCCAGATAGTCGCCCCGCATCCGGAGGGTCGGGTAGCCGATGATGCAGCCGGCGATGCACGCCAGGGCCGCCGCGACGGGCAGGGAGAGCCAGAAGGAGACGCCGAAATGAATGTTCAGGAGCGCGTAGGTGTAGGCGCCCACACCGTAGAAGGCGATATACCCCAGGTCGAGCATGCCGGCGAGGCCGACGACGATGTTGAGGCCGAGGCCGAGGCAGATGTAGATCAGCACGTTGGTGGCCACATCCTGGGCGTAACGGCCGGTGAAGAGGGGATATAGGCAGGCCAGCACCAGGGCCGCGCCGACCCAGAATTGGGTGGGAACGCGCTGTGCAGCGCGGGCGGCCTGCTCCCGCAGGCGGGAGAGCGCTTGTCCGACGGGCTGGATGGCATCGCTCCGGTTCAGGAGATGGATCAGCAGGCAGATGAAGGATCCCGCGGCAATGTAGCCCCAGACCGTAAAGGTCCGGTCAAAGGAGAGGGTCCCGTCCGGGTGGATCCCCAACAGCGGCCACAGGAGTCCCATCAGCCATGCCAGGCCGATGGCGTATGGTTTCCAGATTTTCTTAAACTCTTGTATCATCGATATTCTCGCCCATGATTCCCGTTGGCTTGAAATAGAGCACCGCGATCAGAATAATAAAGGCAAAGACGTCCTTGTACTGACCGGAGATGTATCCGGCGCCGAAGATTTCCACCATGCCGATGATCAGTCCGCCCAGCATGGCGCCGGTGATGTTGCCGATGCCCCCCAGGACCGCAGCGGCAAACGCCTTGATGCCGGGCAGAAAGCCCATGTCGTACCGGACGGAGCCGTAGTAGAGGCCGACCATGATCCCGGCCGCCGCCGCCAGGCCGGCGCCGATGCCGAAGGTCAGGGAGATGATCCGGTTGCTGCTGATGGAGACGAGGGAGGACATGATTTTGTCCTGGGCCGTCGCCCGCATGGCGATGCCGATCTTGGTCCGGAAGACCAGGATGTTGAGGGCGATCAGCAGCACCACCGTCATGGACAGGATCATGACACGGAGGTAGCTGATGGTGACGCTCCCGAATTGAAAGCCGCCCTGGAACAGTTCGCTGGGGTAGGCCTTGTCGTAGACGCCCTGGGTCAGCATCAACGCGTTGGTCAGAAAGATCGACATTCCCAGGGCCGAGAGCAGCACCGAAAGCCGCGACTCTCGACGGAGTGGCTTGTAGGCGACCTTTTCGACGCCGATGGCGAGAAAGGCGCAGTAGGCCATGGTGAGGGCAAAGGCCGCGGTGAGGCAGAGGACGGGGTGGGTGTCGAGGTATCCCCGGCCGGTGAAATAGCTGAGGAGGATGACGCCGACATACCCCCCTGCGGCAAAGAACTCGCCGTGGGCGAAGTTGATCAGCTGTATCACGCCGTAGACCATGGTGTAGCCCAGGGCGATGAGCGCATACAGCCCCCCCAGGGTGATGCCGTTGATCAGCTGCTGCAGAAAATAGTCCATGGATTCGATTCTCTAACGCGGTTCGAGGTTATGGATGGCATCGACCGCCGGGCCGCCGCTCGCGGCGCGGCGGCCGATGCAGGGCTGTTTACTTCTGGAGCAGGCCTTTTTCAGGGTGCCAGTAAGGGACGAACTTGCCGTCCTTGATGATGAATGCGATGTAGGTGGATCCCGAGTCGCCGTTTTCCTTGAACTTGATGCGCTTGGCAACGCCGTCGAAGTCCATTTTCATGATCTCGGCCTTGAGTTTGGCCGGATCGGTGGAGCCGGTGGCCTTGATGGCCTTGAGCAGCACTGTCGCGGCGTCATAGGCGTAGGTGGCGTAGGCGGCGATGGCGCCGTACTTGGGAACATAGATTTCCTCGAATGCCTTGTACTCGGGGGTTGTGGTGTCGGTGAAGCCGTAGGTCAGATAAATGCCTTCGGCGGCTTCCTTGGCCACCTCCATGAACTTGGGCTGGAACATGGCGTCCTGGGTCACGATCTGGGAAGGAACGCCCATCCGCTTGGCCTGAAGCGCCATGAGGGCGCCGGGGGAGTAGCCCTGAAGGGACATGTAGAGGATGTCGGCGTTGATCGATTTGGCCTTGGTCAGCACCGCCGAGAAGTCCTTGTCGCCCTGGTTGACATGGTCGTGGCCCAGGACCTCGATGCCGATCGCTTCGGAGGCCTTCTTGACGCCGTCGGCGAGGCCCTGGCTGTAGGTGGTCTTGTCGTCGATGATGAAGATGGTCTTGGCGTTCAGGGATTCCTTCATGAACTTGGCTGCTGCGGGGGCCTGGTCGTCATCCCGACCGCAGAGGCGGAACATGTAGGGCAGACCACGGTCGGTCACCATCTCGTTGGTCGAGGCGGGGGTCAGCATGGGGATGTCCTCCTCGGCCAGGGTCTCGGAGGCCGGAATGGTCGACGAGGAGCAGTAGGCGCCGATGACGCCGACGACCTCCAGGTTGATCAGCTTGTTGGCTGAGGCCACCGCCTGTTTGGGGTCGCAGGCGGTATCCTGGGCAAAGAGCTCGATCTTGTCGTAGCCGGGGATGCCCCCCTCCTTTTCGAACACCTCGATGGCGGTGAGAACGCCGTTTCGGATGTCCGTGCCGTCCGAGGCATAGGGTCCGGTGAGCGGGCTCATGGAGCCGATCTTCAGGGTTTTGGCCGTGGCGCCGCCCAGGATGAACGGAACCAGTACGCATCCCAATACCACTGCTTTCCATAGCGTTTTTTTCATGCGATTACCCTCCTTGGTGATTGTTTGGCGTTTAATGTTTTGCCGGTTGACCGAGGTAGGCTTCGATCACCTTGGGATCCTTCTGGATTTCCTCGGGCTTGCCTTCGGCGATCTTCACGCCCCGGTCAACGCAGATGATGCGGGTGCAGACCCCCATCACCACCTTCATATCGTGCTCCACCAGGAGCACATCGATGCCCAGTTCGGAGATCCGGCCGATGTCCTTCATCAGCTCGGAGCTTTCCGAAGGATTCATGCCGGCGGCGGGCTCGTCGAGGAGCAGCACCTTGGGGTCCGACGCCAGGGCACGGGCGATCTCGAGACGACGCTGCAGGCCGTAGGGCAGGTTTTCGGCCACCGTGTCGGCAAACTTGTCGACACCCATGAACGCCAGGGCCTCCCTGGCGCGTGCTTCGATGGCATCCTCCTCGGCCTGCTGGGAGTGGGTCCTGAAAATAGCGCCGACGACGCCTCTTTTCGAGCGGCAGTGCCGGGCGACCATGGCGTTCTCCACCGCCGTCATCTTGGCGAAAAGGCGGATGTTCTGAAAGGTCCGGGCAACCCCGCCGGCAAAGATTTCGTGGGGTCTGCGGCCCAGAATGCTTCTTCCCTCGAAACGGACGTCGCCCCGGGTCGGACGATAGACCCCCGTGAGCACGTTGAAGATCGTGGTCTTCCCGGCGCCGTTGGGGCCGATGAGGCCCATGATCTCCCCGGATTCGATGCCGAAGCTAAGATCCGACAGGGCCTTCAGCCCGCCGAACTTGACGGTGATGTTCTGCAATTCGAGATGTGCCATGGCTGTCGATCTTTTCCTGCTGCGTTTAATCTGGTTCCTGGTGATCCGCGGCGCCGCCGTCCGTTTCCGATCGGGCTGCCTCCGGATGCCGCTCCATGTAGGCGTTGAATCGGCGGATATGGGCCTGGAGCCGGCTGCGCGCCGTTTCGCCGTCGCCGCGCTCAACGGCCGCGACGACATCGCAGAGGTCCGCCAGGTTCTCCTCCATCTCCCGCGTCGCCATGACCAGGTAGCGCTTGAAATAGCGGCTGATGTTGTCGTGGACGGTCCTCAGGATGCTGATGTAGATGGGGTTTCGGGTCATCTTGGCGAAGAAGAGATGAATCTCTTTGTCTGCCTCGAGGAACCCCATCAGCGTGGCCTCCCCACCCCGGGCGCACCGGGCCGCCTCTTCGAGATGGCGGTGGAGGGGAGCAAGATCGGTGCCTCCGACCCTGCTGGCGGCGAGGGCGACCACATCTCCTTCGAAGCGCTCCCGAAACTCCGCCAGCTGGCGGAGGGTGACCTGCCGGGAGCGGATCAGCAGCCCCAGGCTCTGGGAGATCTGGTCAGAGGAGATCGATTTGACCACGGCACCGCCGCCGGTGCCCAGCCGGATCTCGATGAGTCCCTTCTGCTCGAGGACCCGGAGCGCCTCGCGGAGGGTGCTCCGGCTGGTCTTGAGCATCTCCTTGAGCTCCCGCTCGGGCGGGAGCCGGTCGCCGGCCTGGAGCTTTCCGCCCAGGATGGCCTCCTCGATCTGCTCGACCACGTCTTCAAAGATCCTGCTCTGTCTGGCGGCTCTGAACAGCGGCCCCATGTCCCTTCCTCGCGAAGTGGGCGTCCGGGCCCACGGGTGTATGCGGATGCCGAAGCAATGCGCATTCAGCGAACAAACCGCCTTCGATCACTGAGGAGATGTTATTGTTTCAATGGTCAGACCATTTACTATGTGCCGGAATCGTCTGTCAAGCATTTTTTTTTACTTGAAAACCTTCGGGCCCTGCCACCATGCGTCGGCCACGGCCTTTCCCACCGAAACAGTCCTGCGGCGCCCGGCACCCTGCCGGACGATCTGATAAACAAGAGGCGTGCCAAAGCAGCGGATAAAAGGAATGGGTATCAGTTTCGAGGGGTTATGAAAATGTTGCTGCTTTGATACGGCAGGAAATCCAGACGTTTTCGTCGAAAAACAGTCCTGTCTTTGACAAAAACGTCGTTATTCTTGCTTGCTGGAGGCCCGGGTCGGGTTATTTGTCGAGGCCGAGGTCGGCGCTGCGGCGCCGGCA
>CAJXSB010000296.1 GCA_913060435.1 uncultured Desulfococcus sp. | reverse complement strand
ATTTTTTGGGCGGCTGCCTCCAGGTTGGAGAGATCCACGTCCTTGGCGCCGCGAACCACGTTGTCCAACTCCTGAATCTCCAGCTCGAAAGGAACCCGAACCTCGACCATGTGATGGATTTTTCGGATGCCGTAGGTCAGGCCTTCTGTCGGCTGGGTATCCGGATACCGCAACCGGCCCTCGGGAACGCCGGGGAACTCGGTCCCCATGGGGCCGCTGACGTCGAGTACTTTTCGGCCGGACAGGATTGCCTTGAGGCTTCGGGTGGCCTGATCGTCGATCTCCGCCCAGGCTTCCATTGGGATGGGTGCCAGCTCACGCTTTAAGAAATCCATTGACGCGTCCTTTCCGTTGATGGTTGAAAAATGGTACGATCAGGATCAAGCCTTGAGGCTTCCGATGCCGAGTCCGACAGCGGTGCCGGCGGGCGGGCCTTCCTCGGGGACGTCCCTCTTTTTTTCGCCGTGGCCCGGGCTGCCGATGGTGGCAGTGATGGCCGCCGGGACTTCCGGCAGGGATACCCCCAGAAGTTTGCCCTTGGCATCCTCGAACAGCCGCCCCAGGGTGGCCAGGTGCCCGGCGTCGAAGAGCTGTGCCGCCAGGGGAAAAATTTCAGCCTCCTCTTCATCCAGATGGTGGGTGGTGTATTCGCCAAGGCCTTCGATCTTGATTGCAAACTGTTCATGGTCCCTGGGGAACCGCTCCACATCCTTGATGATCATCTCTATGATATGGTGCTCGTTCACGGCTTCCAGGGCGTCGTGCCGGGCCTCTCCGAATTTTTCCAGGAGGTTGTAAAAGTATTTTTCCTCCATGGTGTGGTGAATAATGAGATGACGGATAAACTCTTCGGCCGCACCGGGGTCGGTCTCAGCCTGCTGGTGCAGCTGCCGCAGCACCGAATGATGGGACACGAGGGCAGTGATGACATCCATGTAGCCTCCAATCTTCATTTGGGTTGACATGCCAGACGGCGCAGGGGCGCCGGAACTTCGATACGATGAAAAGATAGCTATCCGCCAGGGCGATGTCAGGGGTCCGGCATCTTTTGTGGCGGCACATGGTGTGGATGCTTCGATCGAATGCCGATTCCGGCAGGAGCTTTCCAAAGCGTCGGTCGGCAGCTGTCGGGGATTTGCCGGTTTTCAAAAAAGCGCATCAGACCAAGCGACAGGGCGCATCTATGGGGCTGGGAGGTGGCGTCGCTGATGATATCCGACCGAATGCATATTCTGCCCCAATCCCGTGCGTGGGTCAAGTTTCAAAGCTGGAATCGCTCCTTGATGCGGTCCATCCGTTTTTCCGGGAAAACATGCCGCTGGTGCGGGATCGTTTCTTCCCCAACGGCATCCGACGGAAAAGTCACCTGGAAATTCCATGAAGATGATCTATCATTAGTGCATGATTTAGCGGGATGGCTAAACATTGGAGTTGCATATTAATGAACAGGATGGACCATGCGGAGATTCTTCCAGACAAAAATCGTCGACCCCATCGCCGACCTGCTCCGGCAGGGCATCTCGCCGGAGAAGCTGGCCCTGGGGCTGGCCGTCGGCATTGTCATCGGCATCTTTCCGGTGGTCGGCGCCACCACGCTGCTCTGCGCGTTGGCGGCGCTCTTCCTGAAGCTCAACATGCCGGCCATGCAGCTGGTCAACTACCTGGTCTATCCATTGCAGATCCTGCTGCTGATCCCCTTTTTCCACTTGGGGGCATGGCTCTTCGGCATCGAGCCGCTGCCCCTGTCCCCCGCACAGCTGGTGGAGATGTTCAAAACGGATCTCTGGGAGACCTTCCATCGGCTCTGGGATACGACCCTGCGGGCCATTGCCGCCTGGTGCCTGGTCAGTTTGCCGGTCGCGGCGTGCCTCTACTACATCTTCCGGCCGCTGCTTCGCACCAGCAGCCGGTTGAAAAAGGCGGGGATGAAGCCCCATTGATCGCGCCGTTCGATGAAGGGGTCCGGCGGAGGTTACCCATGCGTTCTTTTCCGGTGCCATTCCGCCGTGATCTGTGACGCCTGCCAACGAAGGGAATGAAGAAAATGGATGTTTACAGAATCGTGGTCGTCTATGTCGCCAGCCTGTTTGTGTTCCTGATCGTGGATTTCATCTGGCTCGGGTGGGTTGCACAATCTTTCTACCACAGGCTGCTGGGGGATCTGCTCAGCCAGCGGGTCAACTGGCCGGCAGCCATCGCTTTTTATATGATCTACATCGTAGGCCTGATGATCTTCTGCATCGTGCCTGCCCTGGGCCGGGAGTCCCTGGTCAACGCCGTGGTTCTGGGGGGCCTTTACGGATTTTTCACCTATGCCACCTATGAGCTGACCAACTATGCGCTCATTCGCGGCTGGCCGGCCGCCCTGGTCCCGGTGGACATCGCCTGGGGGGTAGCCCTCTGCGCCATTGTCTCCGCCGCCGGCTACGAGGTGGGCCGATGGCTGCAAAACTGAAGACATCCCTGAATCCCCATTCATACCGGAAAACAGGAGCAGCACACATGAATACGCCTGCTGAAAAGGTTTTCGAGCATCTGCGCGGCATTGCGGCCCGCGCCCTGGAGTTGATACAGGATATCGATGCGCGGCGTGAGCTCATTGAGACGTATTTCCGCGTCGATCCCTCCACATCGAAGGTCGAAGGGCAGTGGCGGCCGGCACGAAACGGTCACATTCCCATGGAGTGGGTGATGGGGGAGGGCGCCGACCCCCGTCGCCGCATCCTCTACATCCATGGCGGCTCATGGGTTTCCGGCTCCCCTTCGGGCTACCGTGCCTTTTTATCCCGGGTTTCCCGGGCTTCGGGGGCGGTGGTGCTGGCGGTGGACTACCGCCTTGCGCCGGAGCATCCCTTTCCCGCAGGACTCGATGACTGCGTGGCGGCCTACCAGTGGATGCGTCAGCACGGACCGGAAGGCGAAGCCCCGGCCGGCGCCGCCTTCCTGATGGGGGATTCCGCCGGTGGGAACCTGGCGCTGGCCTCGCTGCTGAAAGCCGGGGATTCCCGCCTGCCGCTGCCCCAAGCCGTGGTCGCCATCTCCCCGGCGACGGATTTCACCTGCGGGAGCCCTTCGCTCTCGTCCCGGGCCGATGTGGACCCGATCATCAACCCGGCGGCGCTGCCCATGCTCATCCCGGTCTACCTGGGCCGGGACGCCGACCCCGCCCACCCGTACGCATCACCGCTCTTCGGCGACTACAGCGGCATGCCGCCGATGCTGCTCCAGGTCGGCGATGCCGAGGTGCTCCTGGATGACGCCGTCCGGCTGGCAGAGCGCGCCAAGGGCCAGGGGTGCGACGCGACGCTGGAGGTGTGGGAGGGCATGCCGCATGTGTTCCAGGGCTTTGCCCCTTTCCTGCCCGAGGCATCGGCGGCCATCGAGAAGATCGGAGCGTTCATCCAGCGGCATTGAGTCGGTCCGTTTATCGCCTTTTAAACAGCGGGTAAAGCGCCAGAACGGTTTCAATCGTCTGATAATGAATGTCGACGATGTCCTGGACGTCGGGTGCGTAGCCGCCTGCCAGGGTCACCGCCGTTGAAATCCCGGCGCGCTGCAGATGATGAAGGACCAGCCGGTCCCGGCGGGCCAGACCGGCCTTGCTCAGGGCCAGTCGGCCGAAGCGGTCCTTCCGATAGGGGTCGGCGCCGGCGAGATAGATCGCCAGATCCGCCTTGAACCTCCGGGTGGACGCTGCAAGTCCCTTTGCGAGGGCGTCGAGATAGGCATCGTCCCCCGTCCCGTTGGGCAGCTCGATATCGAGGTCGCTTTTCTCTTTGCGGTAGGGGAAATTGTTTTTTCCGTGGATGGAGAAGGTGAAAAGGGTCGGATCGTGCCTGGCGAGGACGGCCGTACCGTTTCCCTGGTGCACGTCGCAGTCGACGATCAGGATGCGTGCTGCGAGGTCATTGTCCTGCATGGCCCGTGCGGCGATCACGGCGTCGTTCAGCCAGCAGAATCCCTGCCCGTGGTCGTGGAAGGCGTGGTGGGTGCCGCCCCCGAGGTTGGCGGCGACCCCGTCGGACAGTGCCGCGCAGCAGGCGGCAATGGTGCCCCCGACGGAATAGCGGGTGCGTTTCACCATCTCCGGCGACCACGGCAGGCCCACACGTCGGATTTCCTTCTCCGTCAATTCCCCCGAAAAGAGCCGACGAACATATGCAGCGTCATGGGTACGGAGAATCGCATTCTCCGCGGCCGGCGCCGGAACCTGCATATCGACGGGATGCTTTCCGAGATCCGATGTGATCCGGGACCGCAGAAGCCGATATTTGTCCCCGGGGAAGGCGTGTTTCTCCGGCAGTGGAATGGGAAATATATCGGTGTAGAAGATCTTCAATGGCAGTGCTGCGCTTCCGATGCCCTTTTTGGCTCCGAGCCCGCCGACACGGGCGGGCGTACATGGTTTATCAGGCCTGGTATACGGCGTCGACCACATCTGCGATCTCGGCCTCGATGCCGCGGGCGTGGAGCAGCTTCCGGATGCGGGATACCTGTTGATACCCCTCGACATCGACGTCGGCACCGCAAGGGTTTTCCCGTACGGCATACCCCTGTTCATTCAAGGTGCGAACGGCTTCCCCATAGGGTGCAACCAGCAGCCCCAGCACAGAATAGTCGCCCATGTAGTATGTCGGCAGGTCTATGCTCTCCATGTATGCGGCTCTGCGCCGCTGCCCTGTTGGAAGTATAACGATTCTGCCCATGCTGACACCACTCCTTTCCTTGAACCATATCCCCATCCGCCCGGCGGCTGTCCTTCGGACGAACGAAACTCGAAAGCTATATACAAGAGTAACGTTGTCATTCTTCAGCTCGATTGCAACCGGGGGAAAGCGGCTGGGCCGCGCACCGCACTGCCGCCGCAAAATGGTGCGGGCGGCCGGTGGGCCGCCCAGGTGCAGAGAGAAGACCGGCACGTGGGGTAGGGCGTGCCGGTCTTGGGAAACGACCGGCACGGGTGCGGGGGGTGCCGGTCGGGAAGGCCTGCTGTGGGGTCAACGCATCAGTGATTCTGCTATATCCGCTCCCGAATGACGTGGAAGGACATCGCGGATCCGGTGACGCTGCTCCGGCCGGTGTAGAGAAATACCAGTACCCAGAGCGCCTGCAGGGAAAGGATCATTGCCGGATGCCAGAGGTAGCCCAGGCCTGCGAGCACATCCGGTGGGGGGGTGGATACGGACGGTCCGAACAGCGCCGCCAGGACCGCGTAGCCCACGGCTGCAATCGCCATGATCTGGTATGCGGAAATCTTCCGTCCGCCGCGGTAGTCGGCCCGGAGGACCTCGGATACCGAGCGCCAGACCTGGGTGATGATCAGGCTCTCGAAGAAGGCCGCCGTATACTGCCCGTTGAGAAAGAGGTAGACGCCCAGGATGCCGGATGCGCAGCAGATTACGGCAGTGACCGCCTGGATGGGGACGACGCGCTCGCCGTCCCACCCGTTGGCATAGGAGATCTTCTTGGTCTTGCCGGAGAAGACAAAGCTCCGGCCCTGGAATAGACGCTGGACGACCGGATGGCAGGCCGAAAGGGGCTTGCCGTAGCAGCATCCAAAGCTGATGCAGGCGAGCCGGCCGACCCCTTCCCCGAAGGCGTAGGCGATGGAGAGGGCCGCCATGAATGTCATGACCGACACGGGTGCGGTCATCCATCTGCCAAGGGCGAGGTTGGCGGCGACGACGATCCAGGGGGCCGCCAGGATGCCGACGAAGGAGGCGCCGCCCACCGTGAAGGTGTATCGCTTCTTTTCGACGATCCGAGCGACGATACGTGAGGCGGGGATGCAGATGCCCAGAAGCGCAGCCGTGATGGCCAGGATGACGACGGGGGGCGTGGCCACCGCGCCCATGAGAACAATGAAGATCATGACGCCCAGCACA
>CAJXSB010000295.1 GCA_913060435.1 uncultured Desulfococcus sp. | reverse complement strand
AGCCAGGCGACGGCGTCAGATGCGGCGCCCGATGCGGCAAATGACGACGGCTGAAACAGGATTACAGATCAACATGAACAGGTAAAGGAGGTATTCATTGACTGGTTTAGATGCAATCTCCGCCCACAACGGCTGGTCAATGGCCGCAGTGGGAATTTCCATTGTGTTTACGGGGCTTGTCGTCCTGTCCCTGGCGATCGCCCAGCTCCACAAGTTCGTGGCGCTGCTGGAGAATCCGGACCGGTTCTATGCGATGTTCCGTAAAAAGGAGGCCCCCGCTGCACCGGAGGAGGCGGTGTGCGTCATCCCCGGCGATATCCATGAGTCCGCCAGAAACTTCAAGATGCTGGTGGACCGGATGCCGGAGGTGTTCTCCCTGCCCAGGCTGCTGGATGACGCCCTGCGCTGCGGTGTTTCCCACCCCCATTCGACGCTCAACAAGCTCCTTTTGTCCGATATTATCGTTCCGGACGGCGAGGGGTTCTACCGGTGGAACAAGAATGCGCGAATATGAATCTCTATGAGCAGAGATACCGGCATTAATCTTCTATGCGATGAAAAGGAGCGGAAGCACAATCCATGGAACAGTTGCTAGATTTAGCCACCCAGTTTATGCATAATACCGGATATTACATGCTCGACTACCGATACCTGATCATGATCGGCATCGGGCTGATATTCATCTATCTCGGCATCGCCAAAAATTACGAACCCCTGCTACTAGTGCCCATCGGGTTCGGTATCCTCGTCGGAAACATTCCGGTCTTCCAGGGGCTCGGGCTGGCCATTTACGAAGATAACAGCGTCCTCCACTACCTCTATATGGGGGTCACCCTCGGTATCTACCCGCCGTTGATCTTTCTGGGGATCGGGGCCATGACCGATTTTTCGACCATGCTCGCCCGGCCACTCCTCATGCTGCTGGGTGCTGCGGCCCAGATGGGCATCTTTCTGACCTTCCTGGGCGCCCTGGCCCTGGGGTTTGCGCCAAACGAGGCTGCCGCCATCGGCATCATCGGCGGGGCGGACGGCCCGACTGCCATCTTCCTGACGGCCCAGCTGGCGCCGAAGCTCATTGGCCCCATCGCGGTGGCCGCGTACTCCTACATGGCGCTGGTGCCGGTCATCCAGCCCCCGATCATGAAGCTTCTGACCTCCAGATCAGAGCGCCTGATCCGAATGGAGGAGCCGCGGGAAGTCACCAAAAAAGAGAAGATTATTTTTCCCATCATCGGTTTTCTGCTCTGCTGCCTTCTGGCGCCGGCAGCCCTGCCGCTTCTGGGAATGCTCTTTTTCGGAAATTTGCTCAAGGAGTGCGTTGTCGCTGAGCGGCTTGCGGTGGCCGCCCGAACCTCCGTCATCGACACGGTCACCATACTCCTGGGTCTCACCGTGGGGGCGAGCACCCAGGCGGACGTCTTCCTGACCCCCCAGTCCGTTGGGATTTTCATCCTCGGCGCACTGGCGTTTGGTGTCGCTACCGCATCGGGGGTTATCTTTGCCAAGATCATCAACCTGTTTCTGCGCGAGAAGATCAATCCGCTGCTGGGTGCGGCCGGGGTCTCTGCAGTGCCCGACTCCGCCAGGGTGGTGCAGCATGTGGGCCATGAAGAGGACCCGACCAATTTCCTCCTGATGCATGCCATGGCGCCCAATGTTTCCGGCGTCATCGGTTCGGCCATCGGCGCCGGCGTCATGTGGAGTTTTCTGGCGCGGTAGTGGGTGTTTGGGGCATTCCGGCTTTCGGAATGCCCCTTCCGGAGCCAGTATGCCCTTCAGCATTCTCAAAAAATTTCTCGTCGCTTTTCTAGTCCTTTCCCTGACCCCCCTGTTTGTTCTCAGCCATTACTCCCGCAGCAGCATGATCCAGGTGGGCAGCGATGTGATCCAGGACGCCAAGGGGGCGCTGCTGGAGAATGCCGCGACCCTGCTGAATGCCCGGGCGCGGTCCATCGCCCGGCAGGTCGAGCTTCTGCTCCAATCCAGCACCGACGATCTGGCCGCCCTCTCGCTGGTCCCTTTCGACGCGGGCCTATACCTTGAATTTAGCCGGGGGCACCAGAAGGAGATCTGGATCCGACCCCGGGGCAGCGATCCCGACGAAGGAATCCGCCGCAGGATTCCCACCTACCGCGAGATCACCTTTGCCGACCCCGAAGGCATCGAGCGGATTCGAATCTATGAAGGGCAGATCACCCCGACCCGCCGGCACGTGGCCGGTCCGTTCTGGGACCGCTTCGGCAACGAGAATTATTTTAACGAAACCCGCAGTCTGGCCCGCGAAGGGATCTACGTCTCTCGACTCATGGGCCGCCACGTCAGAATGGATGAGCAGCTCCAGGGCGCAGTGGATGTGGAATACGCCGTCGGCGGGGCATCCTACCACGGCATCATCCGCTTTGCGGCGCCGGTCTACAGAAACGGCCGCTTTGCCGGCGTGGTATCCTTGGCCCTCGACCATCGCCACTTGATGGAGTACACCCAGCACGTCCTTCCCATCGGGAACCATGAAGTGGTGTTTCCCAGTTATTCCAGCGGTAATTACGCGTTCCTTTTTGATGACCAGGGATGGATCATCACCCACCCAAAATTCTGGGACATCCGGGGATATGACCGGGATACCGGACGCCTGGTGGACCCCACTTCCCCGGACTACAATGAAGAAAACATGACCCGGGGACTGATTCCCTTCAATCTGTTTCACGTGCCGTTCATTCACGAGAACTATGCGGCCATCGCCAGGTCGGTGGTGGCCGGTGCATCCGGCGTCACCACCACTTACAACGTTGGAGACGTGCCCCGGGTCATGGCCTATGCGCCGATCCGTTTCAACGCAGGCGAGTACCGCGCCGGCGGCATATTCGGGGGGGTGACTCTCGGCGCCCGGACCGACACCTTTCACCAGAGCATCGACGCCACCGCAGCCATGCTGGGCAGCACGCTGGGGGAGGTGGTGCGGCATTTCGTCTTTATCATCCTCGCGACGGGGGTGCTGGTGGGCGTGATCGCGGTGCTGCTGGCCAAAAGCTTCAGCCGCCCGATACGCCTGCTGCGGGAGAAGGCCGACGCCGTGCGCCGGGGCAACTATGATGCGGCGGTGGATATCCGGAGCGGCGACGAGCTGGAGGCCCTGGCAGACGCTTTCCGGGAGATGGGATGCGAGCTTGAGAAGCACCAGCGGGACCTGGTCCGCTCCCTGAGGGATCTGGAGGATTCCGAACGGTCGGCCAGAAAAGAGCGGGATTTCATTCAGAGCGTTTTCTCCAACGTGGTGAGCGGACTCATGGTGGTGGACCAGCATGGCGTCATCTCCATGGCCAACCAGAACATGCAAGATATTTTGGGCGTCCCCGCCGAGGCGATGGAAGGGACGGTCTACCAGAGCGCCCTTGCGGGCTACCCGGAGCTCCTGGAGCACATCGCCGTCGGATTTGAATCGGGGGAGACGTATAATGTTGATCTGGAGCTGCGGGTTCATGGGCCCCGGAAGTTCATCGAGCTGAATGTCTCCCGTCTTCGAAATGCCTACCCTCCCGACGACCGGTCTTTCCTGGTCATCATTCGTGACATCACCCGGCGCAAGAAAATGGAGCGCTACCTGAGCCGCTCCGACCGGCTGGTTTCCATCGGGACCCTCGCGGCGGGGATTGCCCATGAGATCCGGAACCCCCTAACCGGCATCGCCCTGATGCTCGACGACCTGCACGACCGGATGTCCCACACCCAGGACGACCAGCTCCTGATGCAGAGCGCCCTCGAAGAGATCGAGAAGCTCGAGAGGATCATTACGGAGCTGCTCGATTTCGCGTCACAGCCGTCCGGGAAATACGTCCGCACCCATCTCAATGACGTGATCGACAACACGCTGTTTCTTCTCAAGAAGCAATGCAAGCGCCAGCAGGTGCTGCTCTATCGGGACACGCCGCCCCTGCCCCGGGTCATGATGGATCCGGAGAAGATGAAGCAGGCGCTCCTCAACATCCTGCTCAACGCCCTCAACGTCATGCCCGACGGCGGCGAGCTTCATGTCTATACTTTTCTGCAGGATGACCTTGAAATGTTCACCGGCAAGCCCGGGATCGAAGTCCGGATCTGCGATACCGGCCCCGGCGTCAACCCCGTGGACATGGACTATATCTTCGACCCCTTTTTTACGCGAACTCCCAAGGGCACCGGGCTGGGTCTTTCGATCACCCACAGCATCATCGAAGAGCACAACGGCAAGATCGTCGTGGACAGCAAGCTTGGACGGGGCGCCTGCTTCAAGATCTTTTTTCCCGTGGAAACGGAGAGGGATGAGGGCGAAAGCCATGGAGAACATACTCGTCGTTGACGATGAATCGATCATCCGCAAAAATCTCGAGCGGATCCTCAAGGAGGAGCGGTATTCGGTCAGCTCGGTGGGCACCGGCCGTGAGGCGCTCGCGCTTCTGGAGACCACCGACATCGACGTGGTCCTGCTCGACCTGAACCTGCCGGACATCAACGGCCTCGATGTGCTTGAGAAGGCCAAGGAGCTCGATCCCGACCTGATGATCATCGTCATCACCGGATATGCATCGGTCGACTCCGCGGTCAGGGCCCTCAAGATCGGGGCCTATGACTATATCAAGAAGCCGTTCAAGGCCGACGTGATCAAGCTGATCATCCGTCTTGCCTTTGAGGCACAGAAGCTCAAAAAGCGGGTCGGCAACCTGGAGCGGGCCATGGGCGTCATGCCCGTTACCCTGGACATCGTCGCCGAAAGCGAGCAGATGCGTCACATTGTGATGCAGGCGACCGAGGTGGCCCGGCACGAGGGCGCAACGGTCCTGATCACGGGCGACAGCGGTACCGGCAAGCAGGTGGTGGCCCAGTCGATTCACCAGTTGAGTCCGCGAAGGGAGAAGCCGTTTCTGGAGATCAACTGTGCCGCCCTGCCGGACAGCCTCCTGGAAAGCGAACTGTTCGGATATGAAAAGGGGGCCTTTACCGACGCCCGTCAGCGGAAAAAAGGGCTTTTTGAAGCGGCGGAGGGGGGGACGGTCTTTCTGGACGAGATCGGCGAGATGCCCATGAATCTTCAGGCCAAGCTGCTTGGCGTGCTGGAAAAGAAACGTTTCCGGCGGCTGGGCGGCCATCGGGACATCGAGGTCGATGTCCGCATCGTGGCGGCCACCAATATCGATCCCAAGCAGGCCATGGAGGAGAAGCGGTTTCGGGAGGACCTCTACTACCGCCTCAATGTCTTCCCCATCCACATCCCTCCCCTGAAGGAGCGGCCCGAGGATGTGCTGGCCCTCTCGCAGCTGTTTCTCTCCCAGTTCTCCCGCCAGTTCGGCAAGGGGTTTGAGGCGATCCATCCCCGTGCCGGGGAATACCTGAGCCAGTATCCATGGCCCGGAAATGTGCGGGAGCTGAAAAACGTCCTCGAGCGGATCTGCATCATGCACAGCGGACCGGTCCTCGAGGTCTCCTACCTCCCGCGGGAGATCGTGGCGTTCGAGGATGCCGAGTCCTTCATCAAGGTGCCGGACAATGTCCTGGACATAGCGGCGGTGGTCGACGAGGTCACCTGCCAGCTCATCCGGCGTGCCATGAGGAAGGCCGAGGGGAACACGGCCAGCGCCGCCCGCCTTCTGGGCATCCCCCGGGGCACGCTCCGCTACAAGCTCAGGAAATACAATATTGATGCCTGAGGGCCGGGAGTCCGCTCCATTGCCCCGGGCAGGGGCGGTGCTTCGGGAAAAGGGTGTTGATTGTTTGGCTCAAGCGATACTATATTGAAATCGGATGACAACTGGGACATACCCGGAACAGGCGCGTTGCTGCGAAACGGCATCCGGGATGCCAACCCACAGCGCTGAAGGAGGGGATATGATCAATCGACAGGAGTTTTTGCGGCAGG
>CAJXSB010000294.1 GCA_913060435.1 uncultured Desulfococcus sp. | reverse complement strand
GGGGTGATATCAGTGCGCCGCAATCTGCCGCGGCCTCTGATACGCCGGCCTCGGCATACTGACCGTTAACACACCGCTGTTGAATTCAGCGGTGCTCTCTTTCGTATCGACGCCGTCGGGCAGTGAAAACGCCCACTGAAAACAATAAAATTTTATATCAAATTATTTTATTTCAATTTTTACGTATTACTATTTATTTAAATCTTTTTTTTATCATATATTTTTTACAAAAATGCACGGAAAAAACTGTTCAGGAATGAAAAAATTAGATATATTACTTTGATTTTCAGAATATTTGACGTAATATGCAGATGGAAAGGAGTGGATCATGAAAAAAAATGACGATCCTCGCATCCGGGTATCCCTGCCGGGCACCTCTGCTTCGGACCTCAGGGGAAAACAATCGGTTCGGGCGACGTTCAAGCTGACCGAGGACGCCATCAACACCATCAGCATCGTATCGGTACATCTGGGGATCAAGCAGAAATCCCTCTTCGACCACCTGATCGAGGACATCAAGACGCTGAAGATGATCGCCCAAGAGGTCGAACCCCAGGCATACAAGCGTCAACAACGGGTGCAAAAGACGTTTGTACTGAGCCGAAAGACCCTCATGTCCCTGGAAAAAGTCTGCCGCGACTTCGATGCCCCCAGGGACATTCTCGTCGAATATTCCATTCAGCGCCTCCTGCCCGTTATCATTCGGGAGCAGGAGCGGCATCGGCGGCGGAAGGAAATTCTGAAGGATTTGGAAGGCTTTCTCCGGAGGGGCGAGGCGATTCTGCAGAAATCGAAGCAGATGGTCGGCGAGGAGGACATCGTCTACGACCGTCTCCATCGGATGATGGCGGCCTGCGCCGCCACCTATGAGTACGTGGCCGACTACATCGAGCGGGGCAAATCAATCGAATCCTTCCAGGTCGACCATGAATAGCGCCCCGCGATCAGGGGCGTTTATACCGTGAATAGACGTCTTCGCTCATCCCCGAAGCCCTCCCTTCCCAGAGGTGATGATACCCGATGGCGGCGATCATGGCCGCGTTGTCGCCGCAGAGGTCCAGCGGGGGAATATAGACCGAAAGCCCCTTGAGAGCCCCCTCCCGGGCCAGGCGCTCCCGCAGGCGCCCATTGGCGGCGACGCCCCCCACCACGGCGATATGCCGGCATCCCGTTGTCTCGGCCGCCCGAAAGAGCTTTTCCACCAGAACATCGACCACCGCCTCCTGAAAACCAGCCGCGATGTCGGCCATCCGGTCCGCCAGATCTTCGCTGTGGCGCTGGATATACTGGTTGACGGCGGTTTTCAGGCCGCTGAAGCTGAAATCGAACCGGTCCCTGTCGAGATAGGCCCGGGGGAACCGGATCCTTTCAGGACCCCCCCGCCCCGCCAGCCGGCCGATGACGCCGCCGCCCGGGTACCCCAGCCCCAGCATCTTGGAGACCTTGTCGAAGGCCTCACCGGCAGCGTCATCCCGCGTCTGGCCGAGAACTTCGAACCGGGTCACACCGGAAACCCGGTAGATGCTCGTATGCCCGCCCGATGCCAGCAGCGCGGCAAAGGGAATTGGCGGGGGATCGTCACCGAGAAAGACCGAGTGGAGGTGCCCTTCGAGATGATTGACGCCCTGCCAGGGGATGTCGAGCACCCGGGCCAGGCCCTTGGCGAAAGAGAAGCCCACCAGCAGGGCGCCCACGAGCCCGGGCCCCTGGGTGACGGCGATGCCGTCGATCTGCCCGAGGTCGAGATTCGCCTTCGAAAGGGCTTCAGTCGTGACAGGAACAATGGCCTCGATATGCTTCCGGGAGGCCAGCTCCGGCACCACGCCGCCATACGGGTGATGGATATCGATCTGTGAAGAGACGACGGAGGAGAGAATCCGTCTCCCGTCCGCCACCACTGCAGCCGCGGTTTCATCACATGAGGTTTCAATGCCGAGGATAATCATGTTCACCATTTCCTGGGTCTGGGACCGGCGGCCGGCGCCGGTCATTTGAAGCGGAAGATCCTGTCGAAGAGATCGGGGTCGTCGAAGTGGGCGCGGCCCACCATGCGAACGGCATGGCGACCGCGCTGGCGCATGCTCCCGATCCTCGGGATGCCCATGGAGAAAAATATGTAGGGCTCGATCCGCCCGCTCCCCTTGGCGATGCCCTCGGCATCGAAGAGGCTCTCCGAGGTTCCGTCTCCCCGCGGAAGGCGCTCGAGGGTCTCGTATGACTGCAGCCCGTAGGTCCTGGATGGACTGTCCGCTGCAGCCCCCGCAGTCGCCAAATGAACGGCCTGGTGCCATCCCGAGCTGATGCGGACCAGGAGGCGCTCATCCGGGAAAGCGGCCGGAAGCCAACGCGCCACCAGCGGCGGCAGCGCCCCGGGCTGGGGAAGCACCCCCAGGATTCGACCCTTTTTCGGAACAAAAAAATGATAGCAGCCGCAATTGTTCATCACGTCCACCATGAAGGGGGTGCCGGACGTGTCGAGACTGATTCGGATCGTCAGCCCGTCCAGCCGTCCGTGCTCGATGCGCGGCGCATCGGGGCCCTGCCGCGCTGGATGCCAGAGGGTATAGTTGAGCTGCAGGATGGGCGCCCCCTTGAAAAAAGCGTGGGAGATGTAGTGGTAGATCACCGGTTGTGCGCCGTTGACCTGCGGAAGATCGCCATCCCATGCCACCCGCCCCCACCGGTCGTATTCAGCGGCCGTGTCCTGAACGATGACCGGGGCGAACTGCCAGACCAGCGCATCGGCATCGTCTGCGGTGAGGCGCGGACGCCCCATGGGATCCCGGCCCTGCGCAGCATGGATGCGGCGGGGGTCGACCGGCGGGAGATCCGAAGCCGCGGGGTCATAGCGAATGAGCCTGCCGCGGGTTTCCAGCCGGTCCCAGGACTCCCGGTGCCATTCGACAAACCGCCGGTTGACATGTTCGGTAACGACGGCGACGGGGACCACCGCCAGGGGATATAGGCCCGCCACCCGCATGGCGGTCCGGTATTCGTCGGGAACCGAGACCGCCTCGGCCACGGCCCTGGCATATCCCGGCGCGCGACGGTCGTGGGCAAGGAGCTCTGCGGCGTACCGGTCGGCCAACGCCATGAGATCTGCCCGGGTGCCATGACCCAGGGCGCCGGCGCCGGATGGGGCATCGGCCAAGGCGACCGGTGGCAGATTGCCGATTTCCCGCCGGCGTGCGTCCCGGTCCAGCGCCGCCATAGCGTCGATCCATGCCGTAGCCTCCCCTTCATCCTGGCGGCGCGGCGCCATGGCCGCAAGAAAGCGGTCGGCCCGGAGATAGGGGAAACCTGCAACAGGTGCGGCGGCGGCGTCCCGGACGCCCCAGTGCGCCACTGCGGCGTCGAGGTTGTGGAAAAAAGCGACGGCATCCGACGGACGTTCCGCCGCCGTCTTCAACGGCGGCGGCGTCATGGCACACCCGGAGAGCAGGCAGAACATCGCCGGCATCAGAACAAGCACCCGGCGAAGCCATTTAATCGTCAAGCTCGACCTCCTCCAGGGAGATGGAAAAGCGCTTGAGGGTGATGTCATGCTTTTTGCAGAAAGACTTGACCTGGTCAACGGCGCCGTCATTCTCCGGTGCATCCATAAAGGAGACAAACACCGTGCCGAAGGCGTGACGGGCAAAAAGCCGTTCGGCATCGGCGAAGGTTCCCAGGATGGGGTAGCCCTGCAGCCGCTTCCCGGTTTTGAAGGCGTCGTCATCGATGAACCCCACCGGTTTGATCCGGTGCACCTGGTTGTTGACGATTTCACGCAGGAGGATCTCCCCGCCGCGGCCCGCGCCATAAATCAATGCCTTTTCCCCGGCGAGGGTCCTGCGGCTCATGAAGTCGAGGGCGATCCGGAAAGAGCCGCGGGTCCCCAGCAGAAGACCGGTGGTCAGGAGCCAGTCGATGACAAAAATCCCCTTGGAAAAATCCTGGAACCGGAAGAGATACGTCACGGCCACGACCGAGAGAACCGTAGCAAGGGTGGAGGCCTTGACAAAAGAAAAGACGTCGTCGGTGCTCATGAAGCGCCAGAAGCCGCGATAGATGCCCACGAAAAAAAAGGCGACGAATTTGCAGGCGATGATGGCTGGGAGCGAAAGGAGGAACGTCCTGAAATAAAATGAGAACTCTGCATCGCTGAACCGGAGACGGTAGGAAAGGTAGTAGGCAAAGGCGATGAGACAGAAATCGAGGATCACCAGAACAATCTGGCGCTTGTAGGTCAGCTCCAGGAGGATCGGGGTGTAGGCGTGATTTCTCAGGACGGAGAACTCTTTTTCTTCGTAGACCCGCAGCTGGGCCATATAAATGCCCATCAGCAGGATCGACAGCCCCAGGGGGATGATCACCGCGGGTGAGGTAAGCGAATCGCTGGTGTTGACCACCACAGCGGCGATGCCTGAAATAACCCCGACGCCGTAGAGGAATAGAACGGCGCTGCCTTGGCTGAACCCCATGAGGACCAGCCGGTGGGAGGTGTGGTCGCGCCCTCCCGTGGAAGCCTTCCGCCCGCTCAGGATCCGGATCAGCGTCACCAGGGTGGTGTCGAGGATGGGCACCATCAAAACCATCACCGGAACACCGTAGAGGGCCATTGGGGGCAGGGTGGCGGAAGCGGTGTATTGGATGCCGAGCATGGCGAGGGTGAACCCGATGACCAGGCTGCCGCAGTCGCCCATGAAAATGGAGGCCGGACGGACATTGTAGACGAGAAACGCCGCGAGCGCCCCGGCCAGCAGAAGGGCCGACGGCAGTCCGGCGCCGGTGCCGGAGGCCGAAAACAGAACGCCGAAGTAAAGGGCCGCAATCGACCCGATGCCAGCACAGAGCCCGTCCATGTTGTCGATGAGGTTGACGGCGTTGGTGATCCCGACGATCCAGAAAAGGGTGACCAGGGTGTCGAGGGTCAGGGATGCAAACCAGTGGAGGCGGAACCCCAGAAACGCCATCAGGGAGGCTGCGAGGATCTGGCCGATCAGCTTGGCGTGCGGCTTGATACGCCATAAATCATCCACCCACCCGAGGATGAACATCAGCGTGGCCCCGACCCCGATAGCGGCATCGATGGGCGGGACGCTCCCGATCGGTGCCCCACCGATAAACGGCGCCCAGACTCCCTTGACGTCGGCCATGAAAAAAAGAGGGACGGCCATGGCGAGATAGATGGCAATCCCGCCCATCAGAGCGGTGGGCGTCTCATGCCACCGGTCCTTGACCGGGTAGGCGACCCAGTCGCGCCGTCGGGCGACATGCCGGACAACCGGCGTCAATACGAGGCAGGCGGTGAAGGATATCAGGAGGATAAGATAGGGGGGGATCATGGATATCAGTTTCTGGGATATCAGTTTCGGGGGATATCGGTTCCGGGGATATCGGTTCCGGGGATATCAGTTTCGAGCGCCCCCTTGCCGGGCCACAGCGCTGGGAACTGAATGGGACGGCCCCCCAGCCCCGGGGCGTCTCTACCGGCGGCCCCGCCGGCGTTGAACGGCTGCTATTCGGTCCATTTTACCCGGGCACCGCCGTCCTTCCGGCCGACGATCTCCCCGATGGCCCAGGCGTGTTCGCCCAGGGCGTGAAGCCGCTCCAGAACGTCACCGGCCCGATCTTCCGGCACCACGGCGATCATGCCGATGCCATTGTTGAAGGTCCGCATCATTTCCGCCTCGGCCACCTTGCCGCCCTCCTGGAGAAAATGGAAGATGGGCGGCCGGTCCCAGCTATCCCGACGGATGACCACGCCGCAGGCATGGGGGATGATCCGGATGATATTTTCGGTGATGCCACCCCCGGTGATATGCGCAAGCCCCCGGATGGGCAGATCCCGTATCAGCATCTGGATGACCTCGGAATAGATCCGGGTGGGGGGGAGAAGGGCTTC
>CAJXSB010000293.1 GCA_913060435.1 uncultured Desulfococcus sp. | reverse complement strand
CATGCGCCTGATGCAGTGCTCGACTTCGTCGGCATGCTTGCCGGCGGTTTTGAAGCCGTAGGCGTAGTCGTTCTCCGCCCGGGTCTGGCTGCCCTTCTTCATCTGCCGCAGCGTCGCCATCCTCGGAACGTAGCGCTTGAGGGCGTAGACGGCCGAGTCCGGCGCCGGCTTCCAGACCAGGACGGGGATCATCGCTCGATCCTGATCACGGTGCAGGGTTTGCCGGCCGCCCGCGCTTTTCGGACCGTGTCCATGGTGCCCCGGCTTTTGCCGTCCCAGAACGCCAGGACCACATCCGCCGCCGCCACGATCCGACTGTTCCGCCGGAGGGGGGCGCTGCGGCCATAGCGTTCATAGTCAGGCCGGAACTCCGTGAGCGGGATGCCCGCTTCCCTGGCGTATTCGGCGGCGAGGGTGTCGACGCCCACGGCGCCTCCGCTGATGATCCCCGTGACGCCGGCGGGCATGTAATCGCCGAGATTCAGGCGCTTGATGGACCGGCTTCCAACGACGGCTACTTTCATGCTGTTTCCGCTCCTCCCTGGGGAATGGCGTAGCCTACGCCGTTTCCCGCATCCAGAAATTGCCCCGGTGGAGCTCGTCCGCCGGGTGGTACGTCACGTAGTCGAGGACCTCGGGGTCGAAAAAGAGCAGCTTCGAGATCTCCCCGATCACGTCCAGGTTCCGCCAGTTCGGGTGGGGCACGATGGCCGTCCGGTCCGACCGGGCGATGATCCGGACCGGGTGCTTGGCCAGCAGCTGGTAGAGGGCCTTGATCCCGGCGGGAAGATCCGGCTCCGCCTGAGGCGCTGGGCTTTCCTGGGTCTCCGGCATCGCATCCGCAACGGGCTGGCAAGGTTCTGCATCCGCTGGCGTTTTCACCGCGGGCGCCACCCGGTAGACCGGCGGCAGGCCCGCCAGCACCCAGGCCCGCAGGTCCACACCGGCCCGGACGGCGTCGCCGGGGTCCTTCCCTTCGGGCACCGGCCAGCGTTTGGCCGCCGGATGGGTCGCCGTCCAGAAGGCCGACCCCTTGCGCCCGGCCTCGTCGGCGTCGAGGGCCACCAGGACGGCGTTGGCGCCCGAGAGGGCCGCATGGGCCGCCGCATCCGGCTTGCCGTGGCTGGTCAGCACCGCCAGGGCGCCGGCCATGTCGCCGGCCGCCTGGTACACTGCGATGGCGTCCAGCTCGGCCTCGACCACCACGAAGGCGGTCCGATCGGCGCCCAGGAGCATCGGCGCCGAGGTCGACCCCGGCACCACGTAGTACTTGAGATCGAAATTCGGCCGGAGGTCCGCCTTGGGCCGCCGGATCCGCACCCGGACCAGGGCGCCGTCCACGAAATGTGGAATCACGATGCCCCGGGGCAGCCACAGCATCTTCCGGCGCCCGTCGGGCTTCCGGGCCTCCGGCAGCCCCCATGCCGTCCGGTCCCGGAACAGGGCGCCCCTGCCGTTCTCGCCCGGGTTGTACCCGAGCCGGTGGCGCCGGCAGGCATCGGCGTCGATCCCGCGTCCGGCCAGCCAGGCGAGAGGCTTCGAGGCAGCCATGAGCTGACCATGGCACCCATCGACGAACTTCCCGGCGTGCTCCCGCCAGGCGTCGACGTTGACCTCCGGGGCGAACCGGGCCTCTGCGGGTTGCCAGTGCCGCGGCTGCCCGCCGAAGGTCTGCTGGAACGGCTTCCGGACATAGGCCGGCAGCTCCCGGCCGAGGGCCCGGCAGGCCTTCTTGAAGCCCATGCCGTCGAACTCCATCAGGAACTTGACCAGGTCGCCGCCGATGTTGCACTGCCGGCACCACCAGGTGCCGCTGTCCCCCTGCTCGGGCCAGGAGCGGAACCGGTCCCTGCCCCCGCACCGCGGACATGGGGAGGCGTATTCCGTCCCCCTCCTGGGCGACCTGGAGACCCTGACCGGAGAGATGCTCTTGGATCCGAGGGCGTCGAGGATGTTCATGAGCGCACTCCTGAAGGCTTTTGGGACCGTCGGGCGGATCCGGGAGCGTCCGTGTAAATCCTCCCAGGGAACAACATGCTATTATTATTTCTTTTATTTTTTCTTTGGGATGATGGGATCATTTATCTATAGATATTAGAAAATTTAAATATTAAAAAATAACATTAGAGAATATATAGGGAATTATAGTCCCACGGTCCCAATACACTTCTCCGGCGCTCCAATTGATCATCATATCAACAAGTTCTTTCTTGGATGAAACGGTCCCGGATCATCCTTGGATGGTCCCTATCGGTCCCACGGTCCCGGCTCTTCGGGCAGCAGGCCGATCCCGAGGTACTTGTAGGTGCTGGATTTGACCCGCTGGAACCGCTTCTGCATGAGCGTGCCGAACTTCTTCTGCTTCATCGGGTTCTTGGAGACGCTCTTGAGCCACCATTTCTCGAACGCAGAATAGAGCTCCGCCGCCCCGCATGAGTAACCCTCGCCCACCACGCAGCACTCGTCCACGAAGTCGGCCAGGAGGTCGTCCTGCCGCCGCTTGTCCGCCGTGGCCTGGATGACGGCCGACGGCGGCCGCAGCCCGTCGGCCTGGTACTTGAGGCAGCCGCGGACCATCCAGGCCAGGATCCCCGGCAGCTCCTCCCGGATCCGGGCCGGCAGGCGGGCGTCGGCCCGCCGCTCGTTCTCCGCCCGGGGCTCCCGGTTGACGAACGAGAGCTCGAAGGGCACGATCAGGACCCGCTCCCAGAAGGCGAAGTCGTCCGGCGGCGTGTTCGGGACGTGGTTCGTCAGGAGGAAGAGGGTGTGGCTCGGCCGGAACTCCACCTCGTACTTGTCGTGGGGGTTCCGGCCCACCAGGATGTCGTTGCCCGTGAGCCACTTGACCCGGCTGGGGGAGATCCGGCAGCCGTCGTCGGTCTCGGACCCGAAGCAGAACCGGGAGCCCTTGAGGGACATGATGTCCGGCGTCGGCCCGGCCGAGTTGGAGGTCCGCCCCTGGTCGAGGAGCATCTCCGAGCGGATCGCCTTGGCCAGGGGGCCCAGGATGTCGCAGATGGTGTTCACGATCATCGATTTGCCGTTCCGCCCCTGGCCGGTCAGCACCACGATGACCGACTGGAGCACCTCGCCGATGAGGGCGAACCCGAAGAGCCGCTGGAGGAAATAGTAGAGCGACTCGTTCCCCGAGAAGATCTCCAGGAGGGCCGCCCGCCAGGTGTCGCACGGGGCGTCGATGCCCTCCCAGGCCACCGGGCAGGCCTTGAGGAGGAAGTCCTCGTGCCGGCCCGGCCGGAGTTCGCCGGTCTTGAGGTCGAGGACGCCGTTGGCGCACGGCAGGAGGTACGGCCGGGTGTCGATCTCCTCCCCGTCGACGGCGATGGGCGACTCGCAGGTGTGGGCCATCTCGAGGCAGTTGGCCCGGCGCCTGCGGGCCCTCAGGTCCTTGACCCGCTGCCGGAGGGCCTTCCGGATCTTCCCCAGGCGCCTGGCCTCGTCGTCGTCGGCCTCGGCCATCTCCGCCGAGACCCGGTCCGCCTCCTCGAGGTAGGCCAGGACAACGTCCTCGACGGCCGCGGCCGACCGGTCCATCTTGTCGATCTCCCAGTGGTGCCCGGCCCACCGGAGCCAGAGGCCCGTCGATTTGCAGTAGCAGAATCTCCCCCGGTGCAGGCGGCCGTAGAGGACCCCGTCGCCCAGCTCGTTGGCCTCCAGGCACGCCCGGATGAACCGGGAGTCGATCCCCCCGCCGTCGTCGCCGCCCGGGGTTGGCCCTTCGGCGTCGACCCGGGATTCCACCTGCCGCCGGATCTTCTCGTGGAGGCCGATCACCTCGGCGCCGCTTTGGGTCGGCATGCTATCCTTTGGATTCATTCACTTTTCCGTTTTCCATTCCGTTTCAAAAATTGGCCGCGTATGCCGTTCGCGCCCACCCGACCCCTGTAGGTCATGCGTCCAGAAGGACCCGCACCCTGCCCGGGCGTGTTGATCTCTTTGGCTGCCCTGATGCGGTGGGGTGCGGGGAGGAGCGTTCGGTTTTCGAATTGTCGCTCGCAGTTGCTGTTCAGCATGTAGTGCCGTCCCTATTCGCCGCCGGAGACTCGCATGGCGTACCCGGCCGGTGCATCCCGGGTTCGGCCCAGGCCGGTGATGGTACCGGTGGGGTCGCAGACTGCGCTGAACATCATGTTGAGGATGACCAGCCAGAGGAGGACGATGACGGCTAGGCCGAGGGCGTCCTTGATGCCCGGGTTCACATCACCCCCCTTTGCCGCAACCGCAGGGCGACGCTCGAGAGGGGATTCGCTGGGCAGTGGAGGCACTGGGGCTGGTTGGCCCGGTCCGCGTCCTTGAAGTCGCACTGCCGGCAGGGGCATGTCACCATGGCCGGCAAGGGGGCCGCCGGCTTCGGGCTGGCGGTCTCTGCTCTGATCTCGCGGGTCATGCCTGGCCTCCGTTCCCGGTGATGTCCGCCAGCATCTCGGATGCCCGCCGGTTATGCTCCAGGGCGACCTCCAGCTTTAGGTGGACGATGCCCGAAGTCTGGCAGGCCTTGGGGAGGATCTCGGTCATGCGGAGGATGGCCGAATCTACCTCCGACTTGACGGCCTTCACGGTGTTGTCGCTCATGAACCGGATCTTGACGGGCGGCATCTCCTTCATCTCCGGGATCGTCACGCCGCCGCAGGTGGGGTCGCTCATGTTCGGCTCCTTTTCGTAGATGTTCAGCTGCAAAACCTGGTCGATCCTGAGCTCCGTCTTCATGCGTCTACCTTGATATCCTTGCCGCAAGGCTGTTTTTTCGCTACGGCCCATTCTATGACGAACTCCGTACATGCATGGTTCACCAGCTCGGACAGGGATTTGTATCCGAGTTCGTCGCGGATCTCGGAAAGGGCGTCCTTGAGCGAAGGGGTCACCTTCGCCGAGATCGTCTCCCCCCGGGATTCGGTTCTTTGGGATTCGTGAACGGTGAAGTTCCGAACATAGAAATTGTGGATGGTTGCCATAAGGCTTCTCCTTTGAAAGGCAGGGGCAAGAGCCCCCGCAGGTCAGGCGTTGTCGGCTGCCACACCAAAGCTTCGCCCGGTTATTGGGGTAATGGTTGCGGGCCCTCCTCGAGGGCGGCCTTGATCTGTTCAGTGGTGCCTTCGAGCCAGAGGACGGGTTGGGTGCCGGTGATCTTGGCGAGCTGCTTGGAAAGCCGCCACGAGGGCCGGCGCTTGCCGTTGATGATCAGGCAGACATGCTGGGATGATATGCCGATCTGTCTTGCAATCTGTTTTTGGTATCCGTGTTTCATGAGGCGTGTGTATCTTATGGATACAATAAAGTCAAGATCAAAGTATCGATAAGATACTTGCTATTTGTATCGATTTGTTACAAGAGATTTCTATGGATATAGATTTAAAAGACAAATATTTCCTGCAAGGCTTAAAAAAAATCCGTAAAGCCAACAATCTCTCCCAGAGGGAACTGGCGGAAAGGGCAGCAAGGTCTCCCGACGGTGTCGAATCCCTGCGCGTAGCCATATCCAACATCGAAAGGGGCGCCAGGCCGCCTTCCAAGGAGGCCCAGTGGCTCCTGGCCGAAGCATTCAATCTGACCCCTGAACAGGTCATGATGTGCGGCCGCAAGGACCTTGAGGGAAAACCCGAGTCAGAACTCCGTACCGAACCCACCCTGAACGTCATCGTCTGCCAGCAGCAGGACAGAGAAATCCTCGAAGAAACAGCCCATGATTACAGGGCCATCCCACTCTACGAATCCGGCCGGCTCGCCGCTGGCGTGAACGGCCTCTATTTCAACGAATACGAGATTCCGGAAAGCGAGGTCATCGTCTACCGTCCGGAGCTGAACCATCGCGTCAGGCACAACCTTTGTGCTGTCCGCGTCGGCGGCGACAGCATGGAGCCGATGATCCCGGAAGGATCGATCGTCGTCATCGATCTGGACGACAAGGA
>CAJXSB010000292.1 GCA_913060435.1 uncultured Desulfococcus sp. | reverse complement strand
CGGATGCATCCGAAGGATCGACGGTCGCACCGGCATCCGCCGCCTCGGCAAACAGGTGGTCCCAGCGGTTTTCTTTCTGGCCCGGCCGACGGGGGAGCTGTACGACGAAGGGCCCCTCCTCCCGGCCTGCCAGTTTCTGAAGGGTGTGCTCGACCGCCGGCAGTGCATGAAACGCCGCGAGTCTTTCGGTTCGCTGGCGCAGCTCGCCCACGGTCTGGGCGCCCCTTAACAGGATGACGGACAACACGGCGAGCTCCCGGTCCGAGAACTCGGCGACGTCCGCCAGGTTGTGCCGGTACTTCGGCACCCGGCTGCCCTGGGTCCGGACCTGCCAGACCAGCCGACGGTCTCTGAGGCGGTCCACGGCCTCCTGGACCGTGGCCTCATCCAGGTCCATCACCGGTTCCCGGTTGGTCTTCTGGTTGCAGGCGGTGATCACGGCGTTGAGGGTCAGCGGGTAATAGTCCGGCGTGGCCATCTGCTTCTCGATCAGCACGCCAAGGATCCGGATTTCAACAGGGTCGAGAACCAGTGCCATTGTCATCTCCATCGAAAATTATCCGCATTGGCGGCGGCTTCAGGTCATGGCCGGCCGTCCCCGTTCACGTGCAGAGGTGCTCGAGAAAATAATTCATCTGGCGGTACCACCAGGGCCAGTCGTGGTTGACGTCGTGCCCCCAGAAGTCAACCCAGGCCGGGATCGATTTTTCCTGGAAGATGGCGTCCAGATGCCGGGTGTCGGCGATGGCTTCATCTTCCCAGGGGCCCTGGCCGACGCAGACGATGATATCGCTGCAGTCGTAATGCTCCAGGTACCACGGATCAGTCAGGGTCTCCAGGTACGAGAGGGGCGAATTGAAGAAGACGGCGGGAAGCTCTTCAGAGGTGATCTGGAACTCGAAGCGGTCGAGGCGGTAGAGGCCGCTCAGGGCGAGGGTCCCCTGGAAGAGGTCAGGATGCTTGAGGAAGAAGTTGAGGGCGTGGTAGGCGCCCATGCTGCAGCCGTTGGTCATGATGCGTTCGTGGGGAAGCCGGCAATGGTCGCGGATGAACGGGACGACCTCACGGCAGATGTAGCGGTCGTAGTCTTCATGGCGCGCGTTCCGATCCGCCGGCGGCACATCGAAATTATACCACGACTCACTGTCGACGGAGTCGACGCAGAACAGTTTGATTCTCCCACCGTTCATAAACCGGGATATCGCATCGATCATGCCCATGCCCTCATAGTCATAGTAGCGGCCGCACGAGCAGGGAAATGCGATGAACGGCTTTCCCCAGTGGCCATAGATCTTGAGGGACATCTCACGATCGAGATGCGGGCTATACCAACGGTGCTCTTCGATGTGCATGGCCTTGCCCTCTCCTTTTCCGGGTTCCCCGAATGCCGGGGGGTCCGGTCATCATGGGTTCGTGAAAAAGTCCGATGAAACGGCCGACAAGACCCCCGGGTGCCGGCCGGTCCCCTAATCTCAATCCCGCGCCAGGATGTCGCGGGAGACCTCGAGCAGATCCGCCAGGGACGGCGAACGGACGATGTAGCGGTATCGGCTCATGGCACCTTGAAATACCGGCGGATTTTCGCCGAACTCGACAAGGCGCTCACCGCACCGGGCGGCCGCCGCCGCGTGGCTGAGCCGATAGGCGCGGTCCCGGCGCCCGACATAGGCGCAATAGTACCGTTTGTTCGGGAGCTGCACATCCCCCTTTCGGCTGATCATGCGGGCGTAGGCGGCATATAGGTCGCCGTCGATGCTGTAGTTCATCATGTCGAGAATAGCGCCCCCGGGCGGCCGGCAGTTGATCTCGATGGGCATATAGGTGCCGCCCTGGGCGAAAAACTCGAAATGAAAGAATTTTCCGCGGACATTGAACGCCTCCACCAGCCGGCGCCCCACAGAAGCCAGGGCGATGGGAATATTCCGGTCGACGTAGAAGAAGGTGTCCTCCCCCTGGACATACGCCAGCACGCCGGCGCCGTAGACCAGGGAGTTCTCGAAAAGGATGTTCCCATCGGTGTCCGCGAGCCCGTCATAGCTCACGATCGGGGCGTCGATGAACGCCTCGAGAAGATGGCTGCCCGGGGTGATCTCGGCGGCGAGATTCTGGAGGGCGGCGGCGTCGTCCACCCGGTGGATGCCTGCCGCGCCCACCCCTTCGTCGGGCTTGAGCACCAGGGGATACCCGAGGGCGCCGGCCAGCGCAAGGGCATGCGAAATGTCCTGGACAGGCTCCCCGGGGGCCACGGGCAGGCCGAGGGACTGGAACACCCGCTTCATGGCCGACTTCTTTTTGAGCCGCTCCAGGTCGTTGGGGCGGATGCCGTCCACGCCGAGCGTTTCGTTGAGCTGCGCTTCGAGCCCGAGCCAGTTCTCGTTGTGGGACTCGATCCGGTCGAAGCCGGGCGACGCGCCGCGCTCCTGCTGGGCCGCCATGAGGGTGGCCGCTGCGTGCGCTGCGGATGCTCCAGAATGAAGGTCCGCCCGGACATAGTAGCGAATGGCCGAGCGAAGCCGCTCCGGAAGCTCATGAAATTCGGCTTCGCCGACAGCCCACACGTTGACGCCCAGTTTGTCCAGCGCCAGGATAAAATGGGCGTAATTGGGGGGAAATTCCGGTGACAGGTAAAGAAATTCCATGTTGCTCCCGAGGTTCAAGGTGGCGGTGGATGCATGCGAAGACAAATATACAATAATCATCGAAACGTCGAAAGGAAGAAACGCCCAGGGGATTTCCATCTCCCGCCTGCGCAACGGCAGCGGCCTGCCCTCGCGGGTGGACCAGCCAGTGCGGAGACGGCCGCTGGCCGAACGCGGCAGGAAGCTTTACTTTGGCTGGTAAAAGGCGTATACCCATCACCGGAAAATCATCGAAAGGAGATTCTCATGAGCTTGGAGCTCTGGATCGCGTTCGCGCTGGCTTCGGCCGTCATTCTCGTCATCCCCGGCCCCACTATCCTGCTGGTGGTGAGCCAGGCTGTCGCCCACGGGGGCCGGTCGGTCATTCCCCTGGCTGCCGGGGTCGTCCTCGGGGATTTTACGGCCATGACGCTCTCCCTGCTGGGGCTCGGCGCCGTGCTCTCCGCCTCCGCCGCCCTTTTCGGGATTCTCAAATGGATCGGGGCCGTCTACCTCTTCTACCTGGGGGTCAAGCTGTGGCGCACCCGACCTGCCGATGCGGCCCACTCGGCCGCTGCCGAGGCGCCTGCCGGACGAAAACTTTTCGAAAGCGCCTTCGTGGTCACCGCACTCAACCCCAAGAGCATCGCTTTTTTCGTTGCCTTCGTGCCCCAGTTCATCCACCCGCACTCGCCCACAATCCCCCAACTGGGCATCCTCGAGGCGACCTTCGTGACCCTGGCGGGGGCCAACGCAGCCCTGTATGCGCTCTTTGCCGGACGCCTCCGGAACGCCATGCAGCGCAGGACGGTCCGACGCTGGTTCAACCGGTGCGGCGGAACCGCCCTGATGGGTGCCGGCGCGCTGACCGCCGCCATCGAACAGACCCCCTAACCGCCCGGTTTGTCACGTCCCGGCGCCGGGGCGCTCTCCTCGGCCGCCGCCCCCTTCTCCCCCAGATTGAAGGTTTCGTCGAAGATCGTCAACAGCTGCAGCACCTGTTCGCTGATTTTGAGGACGGCGTTGTTGATGCCGTAAAAAAGGATCGAAAGACGGGTCTTGGAGGCGCCGCTCCGGATGCGCTCGACCTGGTTCCGGTCAAGGTCGTCCAGGGCCTCCTTGAGGGCGACATAGTGCGCCGCCACATCCCGGTACGCAATGGTTTCCAGGTTGAGGAGCATGTGCGCGGTGTCGTGGAGCAGGGCCTCGACATGTTTCCTTACCTGCTTCAGCTCCCTTCGCTGGGCTGGCAGGAGGCCCGAATGCTGGTTGGCGGTATGGACGTGGCACCGCAGGATCAGATCCCGCGTGCTCTCGGTGATCTCCTGCAGCGCCGAGATGACGTTGGCGTAGCTGCCGGCATCCCGGAGCTCGTCGTGGTGGGTCAGCCGAAGCGTTTTGAAGATGTTGGCCACGATGATATTGGCCCATTTCTGGAGCTTGCTGGTCTCCCGGCGCAGCTGCTTCAGCTTTTTGCGGTCCTGGTGGAAGACCCCGTCGAAGCAGGCGGAGATGTTGGCAAGGACCTTTTCCAGAAACCGGCCGCTGTGCTCGAAGCAGGTGCGGACAGCGAAGTCGACGTCCTTGACCCGCTTCAGGTCGAACAGCGCCAGCTCCCGGGCGGCCTGCTCCCGGCTGGCATGAACCTTGAGATTGCGGTAGATGATGAAGCCCACCAGGCCCAGGAGTCCGAGGATGGCCCACCCGCCGAGCCAGGCGATGGTGAACGCGAACACCAGGGAGACGGTAAAGGCCATGAAGGCGGTGAAAAACCAGCCGCCGATGACGGCGAGCACCCCGGTGACACGGTAGACGGCGCTCTCCAGACCCCATGCCTGGTCCGCCAGGGAGGTGCCCATGGCGACCATGAAGGTCACGTAGGTGGTGGAAAGGGGCAGCTTCAGGCTGGTGGCCCAGGAGATCAGTGCGCTGGCCACCATCAGGTTGACGCTGGCGCGGAGCAGGTCGAAGTCCGGGGTGGTGCCGTCGTATCCGGGTGCCGGCTGGTATCCTTCGGCATCCAGGCGCCGGCGGATCCACGACCGCAGCGGGCTGGGCGATGACCTGCGAACGCTGTCGAAAAGCCCCGTGACCATGCGGACCAGGATCCGGGAAAGGTGGGATGATCCGAACCGCTCCACCCCCTCCTCCTGCCGCCCCAGGTTCACCTCGGTCTGGGTCACGGTGCGGGCCTTTCGGGAGCGCCAGAGGGTGACGACCATGACCACGCCAGCGCCCAGCAGAAAGAAGGTCGAGGTATGCACCGCCTGCTGCAAAGCCGCCATGGAGGTCGTCAGCGGCGCTGCGGTATCCCTGGCCAGGGTGAAGGCATGAAATCCGGCCAGTGGCACCCCGATGAAATTGACCAGGTCGTTGGCCGCAAAGGCCATGGCCAGTGCGAAGGTGCCGGCCAGCACAATCAGCTTGAGGATGTTGAGCCGGGCGATCAGCATGAGCAGCTGGAGGAGTATGGCAAAGAAGATGAAGCCCGCGCCGAGGATCGTCCAGGTGTGGGTTCGGATCCAGGCGACGGCTTCCGGCGTCATGAACGATGCGCCCTTGGCACCCTTGATCAGGATGAAATAGGTGATCATGGAGAGGGCCAGGCCGCCCCAGATCCCGCCGTATCGGCGGAGGCGGGAGGCGAACTCGAAGGTGAAGAGGATCCGCGTCAGGAACTGGGCGGCGGCTCCGCAGACAAAGGCGATGGCCACCGAGAGCAAAATACCTGAGATGATGGCCAGGGCCTTGCCGGTGTTGATGTAATCGCCCAGGGTCAGGAGGGTATCGCCGTTCTGGGATATCTTGAACAGCGAGACGGCGATGGCCGCACCCAGCAGCTCGAACACGATGGAGACCGTGGTTGACGTGGGCATGCCGAAGGTATTGAAAAGGTCGAGGAGCAGGATGTCCGTGATCATGACGGCCAGAAAGATGGTGATCAGCTCGGGCATCAGGAAATGCTGCGGATGGAAGATCCCCTTGCGGGCGACCTCCATCATCCCGCTGGAGAAGGTCACCCCGGCCAGGATCCCGACGCTGGCGATGATCATGATGGTGCGCCGCGGGGCCACCCGGGACCCGACGGAGGAATTGAGAAAGTTGACCGCATCGTTGCTGACCCCGACGATCAGGTCTGCAATGGCGATGGCAAACAGGATGACCAGGGCGAAGAGATAGAGCTCCATGAATACCTCGTGAGTTGAACATCATTTCCGGCAAGCGGTTCCGCCGCCCTCAGCAAATCAAAAAACCATAACCCAGTTTTCGAGTTTCATCCGCCGGTGTTCTCCGGGTCCGGTTTCCGCCCCACGCCGCTTCGTTCAAGTGCCGCTAGGATTTGCTCCGGGCGGCCCG
>CAJXSB010000291.1 GCA_913060435.1 uncultured Desulfococcus sp. | reverse complement strand
CCGACGTGGATCCGGACCGCCAGTATCCCCGCCGCCCGGATCCACGATGGCGGAGGGGCTACTGGCGAATCCCCTCGACGCTCACCGTCACGTCAACGGCATCGCTGACCCCGTTCAGCATGAAATTCATTCCCCAGTCGCTCCGCTGGATGGTAAACGTCGTTTCGAATCCGATTCGGGTCTTTCCCCAGGGATCCTTGCCGGCCCCGGTCTGCCGGACATTCACGGTCACGGGGCGGGTTTTGCCCAGCAGGGTCAGGTTGCCGGCCACCTCGAAGGTATCGTCGCCCGTCGGCTTTACGGCGGTGCTCTCGAAGGCGATGGCCTGGTGCTGATCAACGTGGAAAAAGTCGGCGCTCCTCAGATGCTGATCCCGCTTTTCATTGTCGGTGTCGACATTGGTGGCCTGCACGGAGATTTCTATGCGGCTCTTTTCCGGTGCAGCCGCGTCCCATTCGATGACGCCGTCGGGTCCGTCAAAACGACCGTAGGAGTAGCCGATATCCAGGTGCTTTACGCGGAACAGGATGTAGGCGTGGGCCGGATCCACCTGGTAGGTGGCTGCAGCGGCGGGAACGGCCGAGGCGGCCACCCAAAATACCAGAGCGGCCCACACAAAAAGGGACAGGAATTTGGATGCTGTATTCATGGATGCCTCCTTTGGCATTCTGTTCAGCTGCTGGAAATTCCGAGGTCTGCCGGTGGCCGGCCTGACACGCCCCTGCGCCGTCGTGGTGCATCGGGAACGTCGGGAAAACGGGCAGGCGCCGGCAGGCCGCCGCGGCGCAGCCGGAAGTCCGGGCGCCGCGTACAGTGGTGGGTTTCAATCCAATAAATTAAAAAAGGATTCTGATTTGTCAACAAAGACCCCGGCCGTCCCTGCCCCGGCCGCATCTCGGCAGTCCGGCCCATAGGCCCGGCTCAGGAATCTTTCTCCCAAGGCGCCCAGGTGCCCGACGACGCATCGTATACGACCACCCGGTTGCGGCCGGCCCGCTTCGCTGCGTACATGGCCTCATCCGCCCGTGCAATCGCCGCCTCAACGGACCTGTCCATCAACATTTCTGCAACGCCGAAAGACGCTGTAATACGAACACTCCCGCCTTTTCCCAGCGCTATTTTCTGTGATGCCAGGCCGCGCCGCAGACGGTCCATGATGCCGCCGGCATCCGCCGGGGTTGTGTTGGGCAGACAGATCAGAAATTCTTCCCCGCCAAAACGGCATACCGCATCATAGGGACGCAGCTCTCGGCTCAGGAACTGCGCAATGGCATGCAGGACCGCGTCTCCGGCCTGATGGCCATGGGTGTCATTGACGGACTTGAAGCGATCGAGGTCCACCATGCAGATGCAGCAGGACGCGTCTGTCCGGAGCAGCCGGGCGTATTCCGATTGAAGAATGCGCATCAGGGCCTGGCGGTTGAAAATATCCGTCAGCGGATCAAATTCAAACAGCATTTTGAGCAGCGTTTCTTTAAAGTCCAGCACGGCCTTGTTAAAATGCCACTCCTTGTCAATGAGGTCTTCGTAGTCGTGAAGGCAGACCACGCTGCCCTTGCGGATCTTTAGAGCCAGGGCGTAGGCGCTTTTGTGCAGCCGGCGATGGTGCGGGTCAATCATCTCAAACCCCGACAGGCTGCTGGGTATCGGAAACGACTGGCGGTAGTACCACCGCCCGAAATGGCATTGCCGGTGGGCATGCTTTGAAAAGCAGGTCTGATTGATCGGCAGATCGAATATCAGGCTGCGGTGCCAGTCGTGGAGCCACCACCGGTGCTCGACCACCGCCCGTTCCAGTTCTTTGACAACGTCTTTTAATTTCTCGCTTGTAATCTGCATCTCCAACACCATGCCTCCCCCGAACGTATCCCGGAAGGCACCCTCCTCATTCTGCCGACGGCCGGCAACACCTGGGGATCCCCCCTGTAGATCCGGTGCCCGCGTTTACGGATCCGAATCCGATGCCGCCGCCGATTCCGATCCATCGACAGGGCTGTCAATGCCATGGCGGCCAAAAACGTTCGCGATGACAGCAGCCATGGTCGCCTCCAGCGCCGTTCCCACAGAGATCCGCTGCCGCTCCGGTATCGACAGTTTGCGGTCTCTGAGTCCGCCGGACCACTCCCCGCTCTGGAGCATGACGCCGCCCATGCCGAGGCTTGCGTCCGCCCGGTCACAGGACTCGCAGGCGAAGATTCTCCAGGCGAGCGCCCATCCCCGGACGGTCTTTTCGATGTCATACCCGCCGCCCCCCGCCGCCAGGATGGGCCGTTTGAACCGGAGCAGTCGGCTGATGACGTCCGCGTAGGCATTGTTGGTGAGGCATAAATGCGCCAGGGGATCGCCGGCCAGGGCGTCCATCCCCAGCTCCAGCACGATCGCATCCGGGGCATACCATTGGATCAGGGGGGAGACGATTCTGTCGAACACCGCCAGGTAGGCTTCATCATAGGTGCCCAGGGGGAGGGGGATATTGACGTTGAAGCCCAGCCCGTCTCCCGCGCCGATCTCATCAACGGCGCCGGTCCCGGGGAAGAGCGTCTCGCCGCTTTCGTGAAGGGAGATGGCCAGAATCTCCTTTTTTTCATAGAACGCCTCCTGGACGCCATCGCCATGGTGGGCATCCAGATCGAGATACAATACCCGCTTTCCCCCCCGCGACAGCGCCATGCATCCAAGCACCATGTCGTTGAGATAGCAGAAGCCGGCGGCTTTTTCGGCTTTTGCATGGTGAAAGCCACCAAATGGGTTGAATACTATCTCCGCTGCTCCGGACAGGATCAGCGCCGCGCCGGTCAAGGTTGCACCGCAGGCCCAGACCGAAACGTCATACATATCCCCGAAGATCGGGCAGTCGGGGGTGCCAAGCCCCATGCGGGAGGCATCCGCCGTCATTTCCCCCTTTGCGGCGCGCTGCAGCGCCGCCAGGTATCTCCTCGAGTGAAAGTTTTCGAGCTCTTCCCTTGAAGCGGACCTGGGCGCAACAACGCTGCCGGCATCCAGAAGCCCCATGGACTTCAGCAGGTCATAGGCCTTTTTTGCCCGCTGGACGACCAGCGGAAAGCCCGGCGGATAGGCGTATCTCTCCAGCTGCGTCGAATAAATAAAGGCTGCGCGGCGCGCTCTTTCAACCATTTCAATGTCCTTTCCACTCACGTTTCCCCGTCAGGGGCCTGCCCGCCCATCTGCTGCCGACGGCCGTCCCCAGCTCACGTTGCATGAGGAGGGGTTACCCTAATATCAGAAGCCAAACGCAAAAAGGATTCCCCCAGCGACCAGACCGAAAATCAGATTGAGGCCCTTGACCATCGCAAAATCCTTCACGCTGTAGGAGAGCAGTGGAAGCATGCCATGGCCGTCCTGGACGAACGAGGTGGTGAACAGCACGGAAAAGGGGATCATCCCCTCGGCATACATCATGACGAAAATCATATGGGGCCCCGACTCCGGCACAATGCCCACGAGGGCGCTGATGAGCAGTACCCACACCATGTGGGTTCGAATGAAACTCTCGAGGTTCCAGAACGCGAGGCTCCAGTGGATGAAGAGCAACGCGCCGAAGCTCCAGCAAAAAACTCGGAAGAGGTGGCGTTTCAGGATGTGGTCCCAGATATGGTAGTGGAGATAATGTTCGGAGGCAACAGCGGCGATGACACCCGCACAGATGGAGAGCACCAGAAAGGTGATCCGCTTCCAGTCCCAGGCGGCGGGACCGATAATGCCGGTCGAGACCAGGAACGCGAAGGCGGCGATGAGGGCGAGCAGCAGGAAACGGGTAAAGGAGAGACGGCGAAAATTTTCCGACACGCTCGCCGGACCGAAAACGACATTGAAGCCTTTCGTTGCACCGGTGCCCGACCGGCAGTGGATGCACTGATCTTCCCTGCAGGCTTCCGAGGGCGAAATTCCCAAGGCCTGGATGAGCCTGTCGCTGATCCATGCGAAGAGGACCCCCCCGGCAAGCAGGAGAACAAAGAGCACTACTGCCTGGGCCGGGAACTGGGTGAGCATCACGAACGCCTCGTCCCCGGACGTGGCGATCATGCCCCCGACCAGGGCGCCGAAACTGATGACGCCGTGGATATAGAGGCTGACGTTCATAAAGGCGCCCAGGCACCCCGGCGTCGCACCGAGAAAGGCGGCAAGGGAATACTGCCGCCACCGGCCACCCCGGATGAGCCGGTTCGCGCGCATCTGGCTCACGGTGTCGAGAAAATCGACCAGCAGCATCATCACAAACACGAAAAAGCTGATGACGACGGCATGTTTGAAGATGGGCAACAAGTTCATGGCGGAATCTCTTTCCATGTCCAGGACGGCGCCGGCAGGATGCCGGATGCGGCACGGCCATTCAGCTGAACCGCGCACTTTTAACAACATATGCTCATAACTATAAAATAAGGACGACGGGTCTTTTTTCAACCGTATCCGGGTCAAAGACATGTCTTTGCTTTCGAGCTTTCCAAGCCGGTGGTCTCCGGGTCCGGAGACCACCTCTTTCCATCGCGTGAACGAGTTGACTACAACTCTTTTCCACGCTGATGGTTGCATGGAAGCGCCTGCGGGAATCGTTTTGGTCGCAGGCGCGCCACCGTATCCTTTTGGTGCTCCGCAGGGCCGGCGCTGTTATTGCACAAGATTTCAAAACGCTGCATCGTGATGTGCCGGATGCATCGGCCTGGCACAGACTGTGCTTTCCCATGGGCTTATACCCATGGACCTGCAAGGCGTCCGCAGCTCGGGGCGCCGATGCAGCAACACAGATCATTTCGTACCGAGAGGAGGAATCGATGGCAAAAATCGGCTTGATCCGCTGCGAGAAAAATGAAACCCGCTGCCCCCTCACCGGCTGCCTGAACTGCCTCGAAAACGGCGTCCAGGGCTTTGTCGGCCATGACGGCACATCGCTCGTGGGGGTCTTCACCTGCCGGTGTCCGGGGGAGGGCCTCGTCAACATGGCCAAGATCCTGAAGAGCAAAGGCGCGGACACGATCCATTTCTGCACGTGCACCTTCGCCCATCGGGAGGGGGGCAAATGGGTCGAGGGCGAAGGATTCTGCGACCATGTGGATGACATCCTGGCGCAGGTCTCCCGGGAGGCGCAGATACCCTGCGTCAAGGGCACCGCCCACCTGCCCGAGGGATATCGCCCGCAGGTCTTCAAGTGAGGAGGATCGGAGGTCGCATATGAAGCGGGAACACGGGCGCGGCGCCTTCCCGGCCGCCCAGACCCGGCAGTCCTGCGCCGATGGCGACCGGATCCGGACCCGCCGGGGCGCCGCAGCGGATGGTGGAGGAAATCCGTGAAAACGTCCCTCGACTGTATCCCATGCCTGGTGCGCCAGGCCCTCGACGCCGCCCGAATGGCCTCTCCGGATCCCCGGGAGCAGGAGCGTGTCGTCCGGGAGATGCTGGGCTGGGCCAGCAACATGAATTTCGAGCTTCCGCCGCCGCACTTTGCACAGCGGCTCCACCGGCGGGTTCGGGAACTCTCCGGATCTGCGGACCCCTACCAGGAGGCGAAGCTCCGCCTCAACCGCATGGCCATGGAGATGGCGCCAAGGCTTCGGGCAGTCGTTCGATCGTCGGAGGATCCGCTGGCTGTGGCCGTGCAGCTGGCAATCGCGGGCAACGTCATTGATCTGGGGGCGATGGGCAGCGTATCGGCGTCGGACGTCCGCCAGGCCGTGGACCAGGCGATGGCGTCTTCCCTCCACGGCGATCTGGAGCGATTTCGAAAGGCTGCGGCCGAGGCCCGGCACATCCTCTACCTGGCGGACAACGCAGGGGAGATCGTCTTTGACCGCCTGCTGGTCGAGGCCCTCTCACCGGAGCGGGTGACCCTGGCGGTCCGCGGCGCACCCGTACTCAACGACGCCACCGAAGCCGACGCACGGGCGGCGGGCATTCACACGATCTGCAGGGTCATCAGCAACGGGTCCGACGCCCCCGGTACCCTGCTCGACGACTGCAGCGATGCGTTCCGGCGGACCTTTGCCCGGACCGACCTG
>CAJXSB010000290.1 GCA_913060435.1 uncultured Desulfococcus sp. | reverse complement strand
AGTGCCGCCGCCCGACCTTCCATCGCTTCGATGACCCGGCCGTAGACATCGTACGCTTCGACCCCGTATCGCCGTCGGCCGAAGAAGTACTCCCAGGGATCGGGGGTCTTGAAATCGGTGATGTTCAGGATCCCCGCATCCACCGCCGACAGTGTCACGAAGACCGGGGACGCCGGGGAGGTTTCGAGGTTCTCCAGGGTGACGACCACCTCCACCGGTCCCTGGGGCACGACCTTTTCCGGTCCTGCAATGGAAACGCCGATCTTTCGTCGGGAGCGCTCCATGGGCAGGTGGATCAGCCCCACCGCACGGTTCGGCGTGATCTTTTCCGCGGCATCCGAGGGGCGGAAGACCACGGCGCTGATATAGATATGATGATTCTTCCAGCCCGCCAGCATGGGAATCTCGACAACGGTTCCCTCGGCGGAGAAATGCATCCGCCGCACCCACAGCGGGCGTTCCCCCTCCGCCAGAAGGATCCCCTCGCCGCTGTGGGGCGGGGTCACCGACAGGCGGATAATATCGCCGGGCTGATAGGCGGGCCGGTCGAGGGCCATGACGACGGTGTCGGGCCGCGCGGTGGCATCCTCCCCGGCGTACCACCCGTGTCCAACGGTAAAGCGATGGCTCGTCGCAAGGCCGGTGGACGGATCCCGGACCGCCAGGACGTAGCGCCCGCTCTCGAGGTGAAGGGTGAGCGGTGTTGGACGGTCTGGCAGGAGGTCGATCATTTCCGCAAGATAGCGGTAGTTTTTCTGGGTATGCTCATAGCGCCATCCGGCGGATTCCGAATATTCCCAGTAGCCGTCCCGCTCCTCCCGGACCACCTCCACGGAAAGGGCCTGGGCCGAAAGCATCCGGCCCAGCCGGTCCACCCGGACAATGTCAAACCCGATGGCGCCGGGATCGGGGGGGCTATCCCCGAAGCCGGGACGGATGCCGATGACGCTGTCGGCCGGCCAGACGGTCTGGGCAATCGCCCTCGTGACAGGCCGCCCCCCGGACTCGAAAAGGTCCACGGCGGTGACGACGGAAAGGGGGCTTGCCGCCTCCTTCCACCGGCTCGGGATCTCGACGGTGGCCATGCCCGATTCGTCGAGGGTCAGGCCCGTGATCTCCCAGGTTTCCCGATAGCCCGCCTCTTCGATGTCGCCGAAGACGAAACCCTGGAGGGCTTCGCCCGGAAAATCCCGCTGGGCCGCCACCCGGATCCGCGCAGCAGCGGCGTTGCCGGCGGCGGGGGCGCCGTACAGGTACTCTCCCGACACCGAGACGGCCAGGGGCGTCTCCAGCCCTGGAAACGGGGGCGATGCCGAAAGGGAAAGCTTCATCCGCTCGGGAAGGAACTCCTCGACGTGGAATTCGAAAACGCCGGCCGGGTTCGCCGCAGCGGGGTTGTCCCAGACCCGGAGCTGCCATCCGCCGGTCCGGGCATCGGCGGGCAGGTCCATCTCTGCATGATAATATCCCAGGCCCTGCAGCCCCCCGTCCCGGGGCGCCAGGATCATCCGCCGGATCTCCTTGCCGTCGGGGCTGAAAAGCCGGGCGGTCAGGGGGCGCGGGGCGACGGGGGCGCCGTCCCCGTCCCGGAGCAGGGCCGATACGACCATGGTTTCTCCAGGCCGATAGAGGTCTCTCGGGCTGTAGATGAATACCTCCCGGGAACGGAAGGGGCGGCGTCCGAGATCGAAGGCGCTCATGTCGAGTGCCGGGATGTCCAGCGGAAGGATCCCCACCTGCCCCCCAAGCTTGGCGGTGATGATGCGCGCCTCGCCGGGAAGCCTGCCGTCATGGCGGTATACCCCCGCCGCGTCGGTGACGCCGGATGCCAGCACATTGCCCTTTTTGTCGAAGAAAGTGAGGGAGACGTCCGGAAGGGCGGTGCCGTCGGTCAGGGAGGAGGCGAAGACGAGGGCCTCCGCCGCGTAGACCCGGGCCGCCAGCGCGATGTCCGTCACCAGGAAACATGTCGACGGATAATGGTAGCCATACTGGCCGGGCTCGCGCATTACTGCGAGGTAGACCCCCGGCGGCTTCAGGGCATCGATCTCGCTCACCGGAAGGTGGCTTACCGTCCGCCGGTTTTTTTTCACATCGAGGTCGAAGCGTCCGGAGAAGACCAGCGTTCCATACTGATCGGCCCGGGAAAGGGTGTAGGCATCCCGGCTGCCCCCCATGCTGCGCCAGTTGACGAATTCCGCAAGCCCCCGTTCGGTGATCCGGAAAAACTCCACATAGATCGATGGGATGTTGACGCTCACCACCGGCAGGCCGGCCTTCGTGTCTGCGGGAAGGAGGAAGCCGTCGCTGGCAAAGCTCGCCACAGGCGTGACGGCACGGGTTTTGAGGGAGGCGGTCACGCGGCGACCGAGGGCGTCGCCCTCGGCGCTGGTGAGGGTTGCCAGCACCGTGACCTCGTATTCGGTCTCGGGCGCCACGTGCGGGAAGTAGAGGGTCCTGCCGTCGTCGGAGAGAACCCATGCACTCCTGAGCATCGCTTCCGGGCTGCTGATGCGCAGGTGCGCGTCATGACGGATGTCCGGTGCAAGGGGCCGGGAGAGCAGCACCGCGACGGCCGGCCCGTCATCGAACGTCCTTTCGCTGATATCCAGCACCCGGAAGGCGCCGGCGCGCTCTGCGCCGCCCGCCGCCCAGGACGCCGGGGAGAGCATAAAGATCCAGGCCAGGCAGCTGCAGACAGCGACGATCCATCTCATCATTCTTCTCCTTTCCGGCTTCTCCCTTCCGGCTTTTCCTTTCCCGCGCCGCCCTTCCGCCCCTTTCTCCGGCGTTTCAAGGCGCTCGTCCGGGCTTAGGAACGCAAATTCATTTTGTTGCCGTCTAAGCCGAGGACATGAGCTTCCGGATGTATTCATATTCCGGGGTGAGCCGGCCGCGGTAGAGAATCACGGCGCGCTTGAGTTCGGCCGGAAGCGCCAGGTCCTCGAAGGGGACGGTGTAGTCCGCCCCGGCCAGATCTTCGACCATCCCGCGAAGGACGCTGCTGAAGTACTCCGACGATTCCCGGGGGATCTCCGTCGGGAGGATCTCCACGGCCATGATCACCGGGCCATGGCCATGGAAGCCCCTGGCGGTCTTTCCGGTCTCCGGAAGGTAGACATATACCGGGTCGCCCGGATCGGTGGCGTCCACGGTGCACTGGACCGCGCCGTCGGGATCGCAGCTGATGTCGCCGATCACCCGCAGCTGGGGCTGCCGCCCCCCGGGCCACAGCCGCCGGACGGCGTCGAGGGTGACGAGCCTCGGATAGCGCTCGTCCCAGTAGATGCAGTTGACCAGCAGGGTCAGGTGGGGCAGGTACGCCTCGAATGCGTTCTCGTAGGCCTCCTTGCCCCGCCGGTAGTAGTCCTGCAGGTCGAAGGCGGCACCCGCCGTCTTGGGCCGGACGCAGTCCTTCTCCTTGAAAACGACCTTGTAGACCCGATCCCTGGGAGCGAGAATATCTCCCGCGACCCGCGCTACGTCCTCAGGCGGAATCTCCACCACCGGCAGAAGGTCGAGGATCTCCTGCGCGCCGGCAGAAACGTTTCCATACCCGGTGATTCCCACGACAAGGGGATGCACCGCCGCGGGAAGGCCCCCGGACCGGATCGCCTCGCCCACCGTCGAGACGTGGGCCCTGATCTCCTCCAGGTCCCGGTAATCCCGGGCCTGCCGGAGCACTGCAAAGGGATTGTCGATCCCCTCGTCCGCCAGGCGCTGCCCCAGGGACCAGAGGGAGTTCATCATGCCGGCCAGCCCCGCATGCCGCCCGAAAAAGATGCGCCGCCGGTTCTGGTGGTCGACGACCCGTTCATAGTCGACAAGGGTCACCCCTTTTTCCATCATCTGTTCGAGCATGGGCATGTTGTAGGGCTGCCCCTTGATCACATGGGCGAAAAAGACATAGACCCTGCCGTCAAGAAAGGCTTCCTTGGGGACCTCCTTGATGCCGAAGATGATATCGCAGTCGCCGAGGTCGTCCGTCACCGGGATCCCTGCGCCGCGAAATTCCTCATCCCCATAGGCCCGCTCGGGGCTCGACTCGACCGCGATGTCCATCCCCCTCTCCATGAGCCATTTCAGATCCCCGGGGACAAAGGGGGTCCGCCGCTCCCAGATGCTCTTGTCTTCCTTCCGTACGCCGATCTTCATCGTTTCTCCCGTGCCCTTCGCACTGCCCTTTCCGGGCGTCGATATCGTCTGTGGTGATAGAGATGCCGGAGAGCCCGGCACCCCCCCGGTGCCAAAAAGCCTTTGTTTTTATTACGTATTAAATACCAATTCATACATAAGTACACGAGATCTGTCAAGAAATGATGCCGGGGTCCCACGAGGAAAGACGCAACCTGCCATGATCACGGGCCATGATCACGGTGGGTTCGCTTCAGCCGGCCCGCCGTCGCCCCACAGCATCCGGCCCCCCCATCCGTTTTTCCACCATCGAAAAAAATATCACTCCTTCGATTGTTTTGACAGCTAAATCGTGGTAGCTCTTGGCGCGGTAGATTTCCGGACCGCGCGGAGAAAATCTCCATGGCACTTGAACGAAACGGCGTGGGGCGGGAACCGGCCCCGGAGGAACCCCGGGTCGTGAAACTCGAAATGGCATAGACAAAACAGCGCTTGAGGATGCTTCATGCCTGACATCAGATTGATCTCCTGGAACGTCAACGGGCTTCGGGCCGTGTGGAAGAAGGATTTTCTCGAAATCTTCCGGCGGATGGACGCGGACGTGGTGGCCATCCAGGAGACAAAACTCCAGGACCCGCAGCTGACAGAGGAGATGCGGCGGATCGACGGATACGAGTCCTTCTGGTCGTTTTCGTCGGTCAAGAAAGGCTACAGCGGCGTCGCCGTCTATTCCCGCATTCCCCCCCGCAATATCCGGGAGGGGATCGGCATCCCCCGGTACGATAACGAGGGACGGATCCTCGAAATCGACTTCGGGGACTTCCTTTTTTACAACGTCTATTTTCCCAACGGTCAGATGAGCGATGAGCGGCTCACCTATAAACTCGATTTCTATCGGGATTTCTTCGACTACCTCGAACCTTCCAGAGCCGACGGGAAGCAGCTCATCATCGCCGGGGACTATAATACGGCCCACAATGAAATCGACCTGAAAAACCCCAAGGCCAACGAGAAAAACTCCGGTTTTCTCCGTGTAGAGCGGGACTGGATGGATGAGATCCTCCAGCGCGGCTATGTCGACACCTTCCGTTATTTCTACCCGGATACGGTCAAATACTCCTGGTGGTCCTACCGATTCAGGGCGAGGGAGCGGAACGCCGGATGGCGGATCGATTATTTTTTTGCAACGGAAAACATGATCCAGTCGGACAGGATCCGGGATGTCGGCATCGACAACACCGTTTTCGGGTCCGACCACTGCCCCGTCAGCCTGACGATCCGCCGTTGACGGCCTGCGGCACGGCAGGGACTTCGCCTGCGGCACCCGATACGCCCCGCGCCGCGAAACCTTGCCATAAGGCGCTTCGTTGTATATATTTCATCAATTGACGGCGCCGGTCGGCGCTGGATCGACGCCAACGACCAGAACGTGAGCCGATGAAACCCACATGGCGATATACAGATCTCATCGATCTGGAATACTTCTTTCAAACGGATGACCTCGGCGAGGATGAGACCGCACGCAGGGCTGCCGCACTGCGCGACCGGGATATCTACCTCCGGGACATCCGTCCCCGCATCGAAGCCTCCGGGACGCTTTCCCGGCGTCAGATGATCCGGGCATGGCTGGAGCGCCGGCGGGCGGCCCTCCGGTCCGAAGACGACGGTGCGCCAGCCACGCCCGGCGAGACCTTTGCCGAAATCTACCGGCTCCTGGTATTGGCGGCCGTCGTCTTCGGGATCGCCTCCGGGGGCGGCCTCGCCTTTTCCCTGCTGCGGTATGCCGGCGCCCGCCCGGTCAACGTGTCGGTCTACCTGAGCCTGCTGGTCGGCACCCAGGTGCTCATCATCGCCGTCCTTGCCGCAGGATGCCTGGTGCGGGGGCTTTGGCGGGGACGGCCGCCCTTCC
>CAJXSB010000289.1 GCA_913060435.1 uncultured Desulfococcus sp. | reverse complement strand
GCAGCCCCGTCCGGGTTCTTCTTCATCCTCGGCAGGCAGGCCTGGATCACCATGACCGCACCAAGCAGGTTGATGCGGTAGTCCTCCAGGAAATCCTCGGCCCGAAGCCGGGCAAATGGGCGCAGCCGGATGCTGCCGGGGCAGTAGACCAGGCCGTCCAGTCGATCGGGCAGCGCGTCTGACGGAAACGGTCCTTCCGCAGCATCAAAGGCATGGTGCGCCACGCCGGGGGGAGCCCCGTCGAGATGCGCCGCCCTGGAAAAATGGTAAATGTCTGCGCCTTCTTTGCAAAGACGCCCCAGGACGGCCGAACCAATACCGGAACTGCCGCCAACGACCACCACACGCTTTCCCTTCATGTCTGACCTCCCTGTCTGCCTGGACCCGGCCCCGTGGCCATGATTACAGTAATTATACCATACATGACTGATACTAACCACACCGGCGGTACAGATCAATGCGGAGGGGAAGGCTGGTCCCGCCGGCTGCCCGCCGCCCGCTGCAGCGGCGACCGATCTGCAACCGCTTCGGGGGTCAGAGCGCTTCCAGGCGGCCTTTGCATTCGCCGGCCCGGGCCAGCAGCCCGTCCTGTTTGGCGGGCTTCATCCGGTCCCAGGTGCGGTACATCATGGCGACCCGGGGATTCTTCTCGAGCATTCTCCGGTGCCGAAGGAGAAAATCCCAGTAGAGGCTGTTGAAGGGGCAGGCATCCTCCCCGGCCCCCTGGTCCGGACGGTAGGCGCATTCAGTGCAGTAGTCGCTCATTTTCCGGATGTAGTTGGCGGAGGCGGCATAGGGCTTGGTGGCCACGATGCCGCCGTCGGCGAACTGGCTCATGCCGCGGGTGTTGACGATCTCGACCCACTGGACCGCGTCGATATAGACACCGAGGTACCAGGCGTCGACCGCATCCGGATGGACGCCGGCCAGGAGGGCGAAATTGCCGGTGACCATCAGCCGCTGGATGTGGTGGGCGTAGGCGTGTTCGAGGGACTGGCCGATGGCGGCCCGCATGCAGGCCATGCGGGTGTCGGCGGTCCAGTAGTACCCCGGGAGCGGCGCCTGGTGATCGAAGTGGTTGAGGCTCTCGTAGTCGGGCATGCGGGCCCAGTAGACGCCGCGCACGAACTCCCGCCAGCCGAGGATCTGGCGGATGAAGCCCTCGAGTGCGGCGATGTCGACCGCCGTACCGGACGATCCTTCGGCCCGGGCGACGGCCGCCCGGATCACTTCCATGGGGTGGAGCATCTTGGTGTTGAGGGCGAAGGAGAGCCGGGAATGGAACATGGACCATTCCCCGGCGGCCATGGCGTCCTGATAGATGCCGAAATGGGGCAGGCGCACCTGGAGGAATTCGTCCAGCTGGGACAGGGCCTGATCCCGGGTGACGGGCCAGAGGAACCGCCCGGGGTCGATCGCACCGAAGGTGGCCACCCCGCACCGTTCGAGCATCTCGACGATCTCATGGACGTCGTTTTCGAAGCGCATGGGTGGAGGTATCTTGACGGCGCCGTCGTATCGGCTGCGGTTGCGCTGGTCGTAGTTCCATTTGCCGCCCGCAGGCCCGCCGTCCTCGAGCAGGATATCATGCCGCTTCCGCATCCGGCGGTAGAAGGACTCCATGAGGTAGCGCTTCTTCCCCTGGAAGCAGCGCTCGACTTCCTCCCGGCCGGTGATGAAATGCTCGGTGTCGGCGGCGCCGGTGGACACCGGCAGCCGTTCGCAGAGTGCCGCGAGCTGGCGGTCGAGCCGATACTCGTCCGGTAGCAGGTACTCGAAGCGGGCGGCCTTCTCCCGGCGTAGGATCCATTTCAGGTTCCCCTCGATCTCCTGGGTATTTTCGGGATCGTCCAGCCGGAGGTAGCAGACCCGGTGCCCCTGCTGCACCAGCGCCTCGGCAAAGCGGCGCATGGCGGCAAAGAACCCCGCCACCTTCTGGATGTGGTGCTGAACGTAGTCGGTCTCCTGCCGGACCTCCATCATCACGTAGAGAACGTTCTTCCGGGGTTTGTGAAGCCAGCTGTGGCGCAGGTTCAGCTGGTCCCCGAGGATCAGGCGGAGAATCGTATCCTTTGCCATGGCCGCACCTCCCTTCTTCGCGGGCGAGGGTTTGCATTTGCTCTCGGATGCTGATGTGTCTATAGTATAGAAGCCGATTTGCAGCAACACCGGAGACCATGCCATGGACCTGGAAGAAAAGCTCGCCATCCTCGCCGCCGCGGCCAAATACGACGTATCCTGCGCATCCAGCGGAAGCCGCCGGAAAAATGCCGGGCAGAAGCTGGGCAATGCCGCCCCCGGGGGGATCTGCCACACCTTTACCGAGGACGGCCGGTGCGTATCCCTCCTCAAGATCCTCTACACCAATGTCTGCATCTACAACTGCGCCTACTGTGTCAACCAGTCGGAAAACAACATCCCCCGGGCGTCCTTCACCTGCCGGGAGATCGTCGACCTGACCCTTGATTTCTACCGGCGCAACTACATCGAGGGGCTCTTTCTCAGCTCGGGCATTTTCCGGAGCCCGGACGAGACCATGGCCCGCCTGGCTCGGACGGCGGCGATGCTCCGCCGGGAGGGCTTCGGCGGCTACATCCATCTCAAGTGCGTCCCCTTTGCCAGCCCGGAGCTCATCGACCGCGCCGGCCGGGTCGCCGACCGCCTCAGCGTCAACATCGAGCTCCCGTCGGAGGAAAGCCTCCGGCGGCTGGCGCGGGACAAGACCTACGAGGGCGTGTTCGGGCCCATGGCCGCCATCCAGGAGCGGATCGCCGAAAACCGCGAAGACCGGCGCCGGATGCGGCACGCGCCGGCCTTCTCCCCTGCCGGGCAGAGCACCCAGCTGATTATCGGGGCCAGTCCGGAGTCCGACCACGACATCCTCGGCCTGGCAGACCGCCTCTACCGCAGCCGGTCCCTCCGTCGGGTCTACTACTCCGCCTTCGTTCCGGCGGGGGGCCCCGGCCGTGGGCTGCCGGACATCCCGGCGCCGCCGCTGGCAAGGGAAAACCGGCTCTACCAGGCCGACTGGCTGATGCGCCTCTACGGGTTCTCCCTCGACGAGGTGGTGCGCCCGGGTGCGCCGTTCCTCGACCTCGATATCGACCCGAAGCAGGCCTTTGCCCGGCGGCACCCGGAGCGCTTCCCCGTCGACGTCAACACGGCGGAACGGGAGATGATTCTCAAGGTGCCGGGCATCGGCATCACCTCGGCCGACCGGATCCTCACCCTGCGGCGCCACGGGCGCATCCGGCAGGAGCACCTCCAGCAGCTGGGGGTGGTGGTCTCCCGGGCGGCACCCTACATCCGCTGCGACGGGATGCCGGGAGCCGTCTGGTCGGCGGCGCCGGCCGGCGCGGTGACGGGAAAACCGGGCCGCGCTCCGGCCCGGAGCGACCGCCAGATCTTCGTGACCGACGGCACCTTTCCGGGACTCCTGACAGCGATCTTCGAGGCCTATGCGCGAAAATGCCCCCCGGACGCCGTCGAGGCCGGCGGTGGGAGGCAGCTGGGACTTTTCGACCGACGCACGCCGATCCCGGCCGATCCGGAAAAGGCCCGCCGGGTCTGGAAGGGCCTCGGCGAACGCCTGGGGCCGGACAGGCGCCGCCAGATTCATGACGCCTTTCGCTCCGAAAGCCCCGGGGTGGAGGATACCATCTACCGTTTCGTCCTCGACACCGTTCCTCGCCGCGGCGGAGATCCCCGCAGCGTACACCTGGCATCCCACATCCGGATCGAGAAGCTGGCCCAGAGCGTCCGTCGGGAGGCCCATCGAATGAAGGGGCTCGTGCGGTTCCAACGGACCGACCCCGGGCACTACCTCGCCCGGATCGCGCCCCGGTATGATGTGCTGCCCCTCATCGGAGACCATTTTGCCTCGCGCTTTGCCGATCAGGCATGGATCATCTATGACACCCAGCGGCATTACGGCCTCCTTTTCGACGGCACTGAAACCCGCCGGGTGGCCATGGACGATGCCGCGGCGGCCGCAGGCGTTTCCGAGGCCTGCGGCGAGGCGCTGTGCCAGGCCCTCTGGCGGCGATACTACGCCGCGGTCAACATCGCCGGGCGCCGGAACCCCAGGCTTCACCGCCAGAAGCTGCCGCGGCGCTACTGGCGTTTCCTGACCGAAAAAGGGCCCGGCGCCGCAAGCCATTAATACCGCCCGGTGACGGCTCGATTTTACCCCCGGGGTTTCATGATTATATTTACAAACGCCCGAACGAATCTCGAAAGTTGAGTTTACATCTTGACGATCAAAGAAGCCACCGGAGTGGATGCCATGAAATCCCGTGCGACCCTTGTTCTGTCCAATCACCGGCCCGAGACCGTGGGTCCGGCCAAGGCGCTGATGCTGCGCCACGATGCGGTGATCCTCGAGGAGCCCCCGGATCCCGGCTTCCCGGCCATGCTTTCGGGAGATATCGACATCGGGGCCTACCTGGAAACCCTCGATCTGGAGTATCCGGCGTTCGGCCGGCGCATGTCGGCGGCGCTCCGGGAGCTCCACCGGGCCGGCAGGCGCCTCTACCAGGTCGAGCCTTTTCTGGAGATCCTGGTCGGGATCCACGAGCACTTCGCCGACGGCGGGCGGCCGGCGGACCTGCTGCCGGGAACGGCGCGGCATGAGGTGTACACGGCCGAACGCGAGGCCACGGCGGCGCTGATCGACTTCTACGACGTATCGGTCCAGGGCGGTTTCGACGAAACCCTTGATGCGGTCAAACGCTTCGCCCGCGCCGATGCACGCCGATTTGCCCTCCGCGACCGGATGCGGGCTGCGGCCATTGCCGGAATGCTGTCGGAGGGTGGACGATTCTATATCGAGGCGGGCCAGATGCACTTCCCGCTCTTTCGGGAGCTGAAGCGCTTGCTGCCGAAAGCGTACCCGCTGTCGGTCCGGTTCCTCATGGACGATGCCGTCCATGGCATGGACATGGGCATGCGCCGCCATCTTTACGGGCCCGGGGACCGGCTCACCCTGCTTCACCGGTTTCACCCGGACCGCCAATTCGAAGTCGAAGACCTCCTGGCCGCCCGTGCCCTTATCTACAGCAAGCTGATCGCCAAGGAGGAGATCACCGAAAGCCGGGACCCGTATCCCCACACCCGGGACGAACTGCGTGTGGACGCCGTTGTGCGGCGCCTCCATCTCGAAGACTGCCGCCGTCTCTTCCCCGGGATCTGCCGGGCCTCGACCGCCGTCGCGCGGAAACGGGTGCTCCGCTTTCTGGACGCCCGGCAGCAGGAACCGCGGCAGCAATATCCATCTGAACCGACAGGTGAAGGAGCCACCAATGAAACCCATTCCCTTTGACCCGACCGCGGATGCGGCCCCCATCCCCTTCACCCGGCCGCATCTCGAGCGGGCCCGCGACATGAAGGCACTCGGCCTGGCGTGGCATCCCCACGTCGGCTGCTTTGTATGGGACCCCGATCAACACATTGCGGCTGCTTCCCCGTTTCCCCTGCGGGTCTATTTCATCCTGAGCCTGCCCCGCTTCATGGAGATCTTCGGGAACACCGAGGCCATGACGGAAAAGCTCGTCTGGGTGCCCACATGGCACCAGGCGCGGCAGATGGCCGCCCGCCTGGGAATCGGCCCGGAGGCGGTCGCCGGTCTCTGGTCCGCCCCACCGGCCCCGGGGGACGAGCTGCTGGGCCTGTATGGTCTGATCCAAGCAGCGCTGGCGGCCGGCGCCGCCATCCGGCGATCCGGATCCGGGGTTTAGCAGCCATGCAGGGGCGCTGCACGACATGCCGGCGGCACTCGCCGCGCTGCCGACAAGGCCGCGAAAGGCGGACGCCATGAAATTCACCGGCGGCGTCCTGGCGCTCACCCCCCAGGGGCTCTACTGCCCGGCAGGGGATTTCCACGTCGATCCGTGGCGTCCCGTGGCCCGTGCGGTCATCACCCACGCCCATGCCGACCATGCCCGGCCCGGCAGCCAACGCTACCTCTGTGCGCGGGAAGGCGCGGGGGTGCTGAGAGCCCGCCTCGGGGAGAGCGCCCGGATCGATGCCATCGGGTACGGCGGGAAACTGCATCTCAACGGGGTCCGCCTCTCCCTCCACCC
>CAJXSB010000288.1 GCA_913060435.1 uncultured Desulfococcus sp. | reverse complement strand
CCGCCACTTCGACCGGTGGAACGGGAATCGGCCGCCGCTCGGCGAGCAGGTCATGAACAGCGCCGGGGGCCTGGCCGGTCAGGACCGCCAGGCGGTTTTTTGCTGCGGCCAGCCCGGTCCGGAGGGTGGGCAGCTGGCTGCGGGTGTTCTCGAGGTTATAGCGCGCCTGCTGCACCGCCAGCTCGTCGCTGAGGCCGGCCCGATAGCGGGACCGGATCAGGTCGTAGGTGGCCTCCTGGGCCTCGATGTTGGCTTCGGCCACGTCAAGCCTGGCCTGGTAGGTGCGGGCTTCGAGGTAATTCTGGCCGATCTCCGCTGCCAGGGAGACCATCACATCGGCGAGATCCGCCGTGTTTGCATCGATATCGGCGTCCGCGGCCTCCACCGCACGCCGGATGCCGCCGAAGATGTCGATCTCCCAGCCGGCGTCGAATCCCGCGACATAGAAATCGGTCCCATTCCCGTCACCGCCGCTGTTCTCGCTGCTGCGGCGCCGGTAGACGTCGCCGACGGCGTCAACGGCCGGAAAGAGCGCTGCCTGGTCGATGCCCCGACGGGCACGGGCTTCACGGACCCGGGCCAGGGCCTGCTTCAGGTCGAGGTTGCCGTGGGCCGCCCGGTCGATGAGCTCCGAAAGGACCGGGTCTTCCAGCACCTTCCACCATCCGTCCAGGCGCTCCGGGTCCGCAGGGTCGGGTCGGAGGCCGTCCTGGAGCTGGGTATTCCAGCCGGCAGGGGCAGTGTCCGGCGGGGGTGCGTAGTCCGGACCCACGGCGGCGCAGCCGGACAGGAGAAGCAGCATCGCCAGGACGGCCGTCGGCGGTATCCACCGGGTTCTGAAACGTTTCATGGGGCTCATGATGTCACCTCGCTGGTTTTTTCGGTCCGGGACTCCGGGTGGGATTTCCGCTTCCGGACCCATCGGGTGAAGGTTTCGCGCATGGTCTGGAAGGCCGCATAGAGTCCCGGAATCAGGAAGATCCCCACCAGGGTGGCGGCCAGCATGCCCGAAAAGACGGTGGTGCCGATGGCCCGTCGGCTGTTGGCGCCGGCGCCGGCGGCGATCACCATGGGCAGTACGCCCAGGATGAAGGAGAAGGCAGTCATGAGGACGGCCCGGTATCGCAGCCGCGCTCCGCTGATGGCCGCATCGGTGATGGAGAGGCCGTTTTCATGCTCCGCCTTGGCGAATTCCACGATGAGGATGGCGTTCTTGGCCGCCAGGCCCACCAGAAGCACCAGGCCGATCTGGGCGTAGATCGACATGGGCAGGCCGACGATCAAAAGGCCGGCCAGGGCGCCGAGGGTGGCCACGGCGATGGAGAGGATGACCGAGAGGGGTACGGTCCAGCTTTCATAGAGCCCCACCAGAAAGAGGTAGCCGAAGAAGAAGGCGAGGGAGAGGAGGATGACCGCCTCGCCGCCGATCTGCTTTTCCTGGTAGCTCATGCCCGACCACTCAAAGGCGTAGCCGTCGGGCAGGGTATTTCCCGCCACGGCCTCCACGGCGCGGATAGCCTCGCCGGAGCTGATCCTGGGCGCCGCCGCGCCGATGAACTGGGCCGCGGAAAACTGGTTGTACCGGGCCACGGACTGGGGGCCCAACACCGTCGACAGGGTCACCAGGCTCGAGAGGGGCACCATGCGTCCGTCGTCGCTCCGGACGTAGAGTCGTGCGATGTCGTCCACTGCATCCCGGAACGGGGTGTCGGCCTGGACCCGGACCTGGAAGACTCGGTCATACAGGTTGATGTCGTTGACGTAGCGCGATCCCAGGTTGGCCTGGAGCGTTGAGAATACACGACTCACCGGCACCGCAAGCATCCTGGCCTTGGTGCGGTCCAGTTCGAGGGCCAGCTGGGGGACATTGGCCGAATAGGTGGAGAAGGCATAGGCGATGGACGGGTCCTGGTTCAAGGCCGCCATGAGGCCCTTGACCACGCCGTCGAGCGCCTGGGGGGGCTGGCCCTCCAGGGCCTGCAGCCTCAGGTCGAAGCCGCTCGAGTTGCCCAGACCCATGATGGCCGGGGGCATGAAGGCATTGATATTGGCTCCCGGCGTGGCAAAGGCGATCCGGCGGATCTTGTTCAGGATCACCCCGATCTGCAGGTCGGGGGTGGTCCGTTCATCCCAAGGGGTGAGCCCCACAAAGGCGAGGCCCACATTTTCACCGGATCCGCTCATGAGGCTGAAGCCGCGGACGCCGACGACAAAGTCGACGCCTTCAATGGCCTTGATGCGGGCCGAAAGGTCGTCCACCAGCTCGGTGGTCCGTTCGAAGGCGGCCGCCTCCGGCAGCTGGACATCCACGATGATGAAGCCCTTGTCCTCCTCGGGCAGGAAGCTGGTGGGCAATATGCCGAAGAGCTGCCATGCGCAGATGCATACGATGACAAGGGCCAGTACGGCAAAGAAGAACTTGCGGGCCAGCCACCCGGAAACGGCCACATAGAGATTCCGGGAGCTGCCGAGTGCCCGGTTGAACCAGGCCAGGGGTCCGCGCCGGATGGTTCGGGGGGGTCGAAGGAGGACGGCGCAGAGGGCCGGGCTCAGGGTGAGGGCGTTGACCGAGGAGAGGAGCACCGCCGCCGAGATCGTCACGGCGAACTGCCGGTAGAGCTGTCCGGTGATGCCCGGGAGGAAGCCCACCGGCACGAAGACCGCTAGGAGGACCAGGGTGGTGGCGATGACCGGCCCGGTGACCTGGACCATCGACCGGACGGCGGCCGGCTTGGCGGCGAGCCCCTCCTCCTGCATGACCCGCTGGACGTTTTCCACCACCACGATGGCGTCGTCCACCACCAGCCCGATGGCCAGGATCAGGGCGAAGAGGGTGACCGTGTTGGCGCTGTAGCCCATGGCCATGAGCAGGGCGAAGGTGCCGATGAGGGATACCGGAATTGTCAGGGTTGGGATCAGGGTCGCCCGCCAGTCCTGAAGAAAGATGAAGGTGACCGCCACCACCAGCAAAAAGGTGAGCGACAGGGTAAAGATGATCTCCTCGATGGTCGACTCCACGAAGCGGGTGGCGTCGTATTTCACCCCGTAGCCGACCCCCGCCGGAAGCCGGGCCTCCAGTCGCTTAAGCTCGGCTTTTACCCGGGCCATGGTATCGAGTGCGTTGGACCCGGGGGACTGGTAAATGGCCAGGGGCACGCCCGGCTGGCCGTCCAGCGAGTCGTTCGATGCATAGTTGTCGCTGCCCAGCTCGACCCGGGCGACATCCTTCAGTCGGACCACGCCGCCGGCGGTGTTGGTTACGATGACGATGTTCTCGAACTCCGCCACGGTGGAGAGCCGCCCCCGGGCCTGTATGATGTACTGCACCTGCTGTTCGCTGGGGGCCGGCGCCGTGCCGACGCTGCCGGCGGCTGCCTGGAGGTTCTGCTGCTGGATGGCGCTGATGACGTCGTCGGCGGTCAGCCCCAGGGCGGTGAGGCGCTCCGGGTCCATCCAGACCCGCATGGTGTAGTCGTGGGAGCCGAAGGCCGTTGCGTCGCTGACGCCGTCCACCCGCAGCAGGGCATCCCGGATATTGATGCTGACCCAGTTGTACAGGGGCAGGATGTCGGTATTGCCGTCTTCATAATAGAAAAAGACTACGCCCAGCATGTCCGATGACCGTTTTCGGACGGAGATGCCCTGCTCCGTGACCTCGGACGGCAGCTTTGACTGGGCCTGCTGTACGCGGTTCATGACGTTGACCTGTGCGATGTCCGAATCCGTGCCGGCGGCAAAGGTGACGGAGAGCGTGTAGGTGCCGTTGTTGGTCGATGAAGAGGACATGTAGAGCATGTCGTCCACGCCGTTGACCTGGTCCTCCAGGGGGGCGGCCACGGACGCGGCCACCTCGCCGGCGTTGGCCCCGGGATAGCTCGCCTGAACCTGGATCTCCGGGGGGACGATATTATCCGGGTACTCGGAGACCGGGATGTTGAACAGGGCCAGAAGGCCGGCGAAGGTGATCACCAGGGAGACCACCATGGCCAGCCGGGGCCGGTCGATAAATATCTTGGAAATCATGCTGGCATCTCCTTAGCGCTGTTCCGCGGGGACGGGATTGACGGTCTGGCCCGGGCGCACCTTCTGGACGCCCGAGACGATGACGGTTTCGCCGGCCATGAGGCCCGACGTCACCCCCCAGTCGGTGTCTGCGGCGGCGCCGGTGGTGATGCGCCGCTGCTGCACCCGGTTGTCGCCGTCCACCACAAAGACATACCGCCCTTCGCGGTCCTCCAGGACGGCGGCCTGGGGCACCACCGGCATCTTCCGGGGATCGCTCAGGCGGAGCACAATGTTGACGTATTCCCCCGGCAGGAGAATGCCGTCCGGGTTGTCGAAGACCGCCCGCACCGCGATGGTGCCGGTACCGGGATCCACCTCGTTGTCGGCGAATTCGATCCGTCCGGAGGTCCCGTATATGGCGCCGTTGGCCAGGCGGATCTTCGGCACCATCTTCTGCTTGGCGGTCTCCTCGTCCTCGCCGGAGGCCTTCATCTTCAGCTTGACATCCACCAGGTCGGTTTCACTGATGGAAAAGACCACCCGGATCGGGTCGAGCTGGACAATGCGGGCCAGGGTTCCGGAGTCGGGTCCGACCAGATTGCCCGAAGTGACGTTGGTGGCGCCGATGCGGCCGCGGATGGGGGCTTCGATGGTGGTGTAGTCGAGGTTGATCTGGGAGAGCGCCAGGTTGGCCCTGGCTTCATCCACCTGGGCTTTGGCTTCTTCCTCGTTGGCCTGGGCTGTTTCCAGGTCGGTCTTGGAGACACCGCCCGAGCGCACCGACTGGAGGCGCTCCCGGTACTGGCGGGCCTTGGTCAGGGCGGCCCTGGCTTCGACGACCTTGGCCCGGTCGGCATCCACCTGGGCCTGGTAGGCGGCCTGCTCGATGACGTAAAGCCGCTGGCCGGCCTCGACCCCGCCGCCCTCCTGAAACGCGACCTGCTCCAGGTAGCCCTGCACCCGGGCGCGGAGATCCACGGCCTGGATCGCTTCGACCCGACCCACATAGGTCAGGGGCGGGTTGACGGTCTTTTCGCCGATGACGGCGACGCTCACCACCGGCGGCGGCATCTGGGGCGGTCCATCCGTGGGGGCCGCCGGTGCGGTCTGGGCGCGGCAGCATATCAGCAGGGCAAGGAGGGGCAGCATCCAGTGGCGTAGAGACCTGCCGCCCGTGAATCCGTTGTTTTCTGTCGATTGTGTTGGGGTCATGTTGAATCCTTTGGAATCCCTTCCGGTGTCGCGGATCCTATGTCGATAGTTCGCTCTTTCCGGGCTCTGGGTTACAGGTTTCAGGGGTAATTCTTCGATCATCTGCCGTTGGTGCCGTTTCCGCTTCATTCGTTCTCCGCTCCGGGGCCCGCTGTCAGCCACACATTGTGGTGCACGAGGCCGATCTCCCTCAGGAGTTCGAGCAGGCATCGGGCTTCCGGGGATTTGGATTCCGCCCGGGGAGAAATCGGCCGACGGACATGGATCGACCAGTCTCCCGCAATGGCGGCATTGCGGTAGAGCGTGAAGCGGTGCCCGGGGCAGCGATGCGCCATGCGCTCGAAGAACGTGATGATCTTCTGCCGGTCCCCCGGGTCGTACAGGCGGATATTGATGATCTCCAGGCAATCGGATGCTGGATCTCCGTTGCCCCCATTCGGTGTGCCGTTTGCCATTGCCTTCGCCTCCCTGTTCCGGCGGCCGCGGACCCGATGATTTCCGGCGCCCACGACCTGTTGCCGATTGGCCGCATGTCCTGAAGGACATATATGGAAGCACAGCGAAAATCATGCCACAAAAAAATTGTTTTTATTTACAATGAAATAAGATTTTGGCAGTAAAAAAGTGTTAAATGTGACAGAATAGTCTTGTCATATATGGTAGTTTTTAGGAAATAATGTTATATATGATAGATATAGCGCTTCTTTCAAAATTTTTTCTCAACTTTCGGGATTCGTTCATACGTATGGATATGAGGTGTTCTCCGGGTCCGGTTTCCGCCCCGTGAGCCGCGAGCTTTAGTGCCGCTTAGATGCAGCGGAGGAATAGCGGCCCGGACTGTCTGAGCGAAGCGAGTTTCCGGG
>CAJXSB010000287.1 GCA_913060435.1 uncultured Desulfococcus sp. | reverse complement strand
AGCTCCATTGTATCGCCGCCGGCGTTGGGGGTGAAGCGGCTGCCCGGGACCTGGTACTGGAAGGCCAGCTCCTGGAGCCGGCAGTCGCCCCAGACTGGACAGAGCTCACCGGCGCCGTCCTTCTCCTGCGCCTGGAGCTGAAACCCGGTCCAGTCATCGTCGGCCACCCCGCCGGGGGCCGCGCAGTTGTGGTTCCCCGGCGCGAGAAGCAGCTCCAAGATCATGCGCCGGGCCTTGATCACGCGGGAGGACTCGGTCCGGACGTCCATGCCCCGGGCCGCCGGGGTGGCGCAGGAGGGCACCAGTGAGCGGGCGCCCTTCACTTCCACCACGCAGACCCGGCATGCGCCGGTGGGCGTGGTGCCCTTCAGGTGGCAGAGCGTAGGGATCGGGACATCGTGGGCCTCGGCGACCTCGAGGATCGTCTGGCCCGGCGCGAAGGCCACCCTCCTGCCGTTGAGAATGATGGTGTTTTCCGACATCGTCACCTCTGTATTTCCAAAAGGTTTCGGGCGTCCGGCATCGGCGCACCCGCTGGATTGGCGCCTCGTCCCCGGCACCGGGGTGCCGGGGACGGCCTGCATGCCTTCGGCCGCAGCCGGATTCAGAGTCGCCATGGGTTTATTTTTGTCTTTTATGGTTATTTAAAGACAAATATTGTAAATTAAAAACCCATTAACACACCCAAAACCATTATGTCAATATTGGCATAATGACCTCGTTTTCAGGCTTGATTCCGGAATATCTCCATGATAAATTTATTAATGATGATGAATCAGGAGGCAAAAGCGTTCTACATCCGCTCCAAGGTCTGGATCGAGGACGACGACGGAAAGGTGGTGTTCGGCCTGGGCCGCATGCGGATCCTGGAATCGATCCAGCGACACGGCTCCATCAACGCTGCAGCCAAGGAGCTCAAAATGGGTTATCGGGCGATCTGGGGCAGGATCAAAGCCTCGGAGCAGCGGCTGGGCAAGCCCCTGCTCGTGCGGAACATCGGCGGGTCCTCCGGGGGCGGCTCCACCCTCACCCCCTTTGCCGAGGCCCTCATGGAGAAATTCCGAACGCTCCACCGCAGTGTGGAGATCGAATCGGACGCCCTGTTTGAAGACGAACTGGCCGAGCCGCTCGCGCCGGCCCCATCCCTTCGGAAATCCTGACACCCCGCACCGGCGGCCGGACAGCGGCATTATAGGCTTCACGCCGGTCCCGGCAGATCCCCCTCGCCCTTGGTCGGCAGCAGGCTGCGGCCCATCAGGTAGCGGTCCACCCCCCGGGCGGCCTCCCGCCCCTCAGCGATGGCCCAGACGATGAGGGAGGCGCCCAGGTGGGCGTCCCCCGCGGCGAAGACGCCGGGCCGGCTCGTCATGAAATGGTCGTCGACCCGGATTCGGCCCTGCCCGTCGAGGGCGAGGTTGTACTGGCCGACGACGGTGCCGATTTCGGGCCCGGTGAACCCGATGGCCAGGAGGACCAGGTCGGCGGGCCAGTCCCGTTCGGTGCCGGGCACCCCCGCCATTCGGGGTTTGCCGTTCTCCCGGATTCCCGAAACAGCCATGTCGACGGTGCGGACCCCCGTCACCCGCCCGCCCTGGCCGAGGAACGCAGTGGCCATGAGGGACCAGTGCCGGTCGCACCCCTCCTCGTGGGCCGGGGTCGTCCGCAGGCGGTCGGACCAGTAGGGCCAGGGCTGCCCGTCCGGGCGGCCTTCCGGCGGCTCGGGGTATTTGATGAAGTTTCGCACCCTGGCCGCGCCCTCCCGGATGCAGTTGCCGATGCAGTCGGCGCTGGTGTCACCGCCACCCAGCACCACCACGCGTTTTCCCCGGGCGGTGATGCCGCCGTCGGGGTCGTCCCCCGCCACCCGGCGGTTCTGGAGGGGAAGGTACGCCATCGCCTGGTGGACACCGTCCAGTTCCCGGCCCGGGACGGCCATCTCCCGCCCGAGCCCGGCGCCCGAACAGAGGACCACCGCGTCAAAGGGCGCAAGCTCCTCGGGCCCCAGGTCCACCCCGACGTGGACACCGGTTTCGAAACGGATTCCCTCAGCCGCCAGGATGGAAAGCCGACGGTCGATGATCGCCTTGTCCATCTTGTAGTCGGGGATGCCGTAGCGGAGGAGGCCCCCCAGCCGGTCGTCCCGCTCGAAGACCGTGACCCGGTGACCGGCCCGGTTGAGCTGCTGGGCGCAGGCCAGGCCCGCGGGCCCGGACCCGACCACCGCCACCGTCTTCCCGGTCCGGCGCTCAGGCGGCTCGGGCACGATCCATCCCTGTTCGAAAGCGTGCTCGATGATCTCCTTTTCGATGAGCTCGATGGTGACGGCCGGCTCGTTCACCGCCAGGACGCAGGCCTCCTCGCAGGGGGCCGGACAGAGCCTCCCGGTGAACTCCGGGAAGTTGTTGGTCCGGTGGAGCAGATCGATGGCCGCCCGCCACCGCCCCTGGTAGACCTGGTCGTTCCAGTCCGGAATCAGGTTGCCAAGGGGGCACCCGGAATGGCAGGTGGGCACCCCGCAGTCCATGCACCGAGCTGCCTGCCGGACCAGCTTCTCCGCAGGAAACGGCAGGTAGATCTCCCGGTAGTCCCGGATCCGCTCGGCCACCGGTCTTTTTTCCGGCAGCTCCCGCAGGTATTCCTTGAAGCCCGTCGTCTTTCCCATGGTTCAGACCTCCCCCCGGGCCATCATCTGAAGGGCCCGTTTGTACTCTACGGGCATCACCTTCACGAATCGCCCGAGGCTCGCCGTCCAGCCATCCAGGAGTGCCTGGGCCCGCCGGCTGCCGGTGTATTGGACGTGCCGTTCGAGCATCCCCTGGAGGAAGGCCCGGCCCTCTTCATCAGCCACCGGCTCCAGCCCGACCGACTCCCGGTTGCAGCGGACGGCCGAGAATCCGCCGTCGCCGTCCCAGACATAGGCGATGCCGCCGCTCATGCCGGCGGCGAAGTTTCGGCCCGTCGGCCCGATGATCGCCACACGGCCGCCGGTCATGTACTCGCACCCGTGGTCGCCGACCCCCTCGACCACTGCCAGGGCGCCGCTGTTCCGCACGCAGAACCGCTCGCCGGCCAGGCCCCGGATATAGGCCTCCCCCGAGGTGGCGCCGTAGAGGGCGACGTTCCCGATGATGATGTTCTCCTCGGGCGCGTAAGCGGCGCCGTCGGGCGGGCGGATGGTCAGACGGGCGCCGGAGAGCCCCTTCCCGAAATAGTCATTGGCCTCGCCCTGGACATTCAGGGTCAGCCCGGGGGCCCCGAAGGCGCCGAAACTCTGCCCGGCCGTGCCGGCCATATTGACGGTGATGGTGTCGGGCGGCAGCCCTTCCGCGCCGAACCGCGTGGAGATCTCGTAGCTGAGGAGGGTGCCGACGGTCCGATGGATGTTCCGGACCGGCAGGTCGATGGCCACAGGCTCCCGTCGCTCCAGGGCCGGCTTTGCCTGCTGGATGAGGTCGTTGTCCAGGACGGCGGCGATGCCGTGGTCCTGGGCTTCGGCCCGGCAGGCCGGTCCCAGCTCGGGCGGCGGATCGGTCCGGTGGAGCACCGCCGAGAGGTCGATCTCCTCGGATTTCCAGTGGCCGGTGCGCTCGGCGGCGCTGAGCCGGTCGACCCGCCCCACCATCTCGGCCACGGACCGAAAGCCCATGCGGGCCATGATCCTTCGGAGGTCCTCGGCGAGAAAGCGCATGAGCCGGATGACGTGCTCAGGGCGGCCGGTGAACTTCTTCCGCAGCTCGGGGTCCTGTGTGGCGATCCCCACCGGGCAGGTATTGAGGTGGCAGACGCGCATCATGATGCACCCCAGGGCCACCAGGGCGATGGTCCCGAACCCGAACTCTTCGGCACCGAGGAGGCAGGCCACGGCGATGTCCCGGGCCGTCCGGAGGCCGCCGTCGCACTCGACCCGGATGCGGCTCCGGAGGCCGTTGAGGACGAGGGTCTGGTGGGTCTCGGCCAGGCCCAGCTCCCACGGAAGCCCGCTGTTCCGGATGGAGGTCTGGGGCGATGCGCCCGTGCCGCCGGTCTCGCCGCTGACGAGGACGAGGTCGGCCTTGCCCTTGGCCACCCCCGCCGCCACGGTGCCGATGCCCACCTCGGAGACGAGCTTGACGTTGATCCGGGCCCGGGGATTGGCGTTCTTGAGGTCGTGGATGAGCTGGGCCAGATCTTCGATGGAATAGATGTCGTGGTGGGGGGGCGGCGAGATGAGCCCCACCCACGGCGTGGCATGGCGGGTCCTGGCGATCCAGGGGTAGACCTTGAATCCGGGAAGCTGCCCCCCCTCGCCGGGCTTGGCGCCCTGGGCCATCTTGATCTGGAGGTCGGTGGCATTGGCCAGGTAGTGGCTCGTCACCCCGAAACGGCCCGAGGCGACCTGCTTGACGGCGCTGTTCCGCCAGCCGCCGTCGGGATCGGGAGCAAACCGGTCGGCATCCTCGCCCCCTTCGCCCGAGTTGCTTTTCCCCCCGATGCGGTTCATGGCCATGGCCAGGGTCTCGTGGGCCTCCCGGCTGATGGAGCCGTAGGAGATGGCCCCGGTCTTGAAGCGGCGGACGATCTCGGTCCACGGCTCCACCTGGTCCAGGGGGATGGGCCGATCGGCGGCATGGAGGACGAGAAGCCCCCGGATCAGCCCCTGATCGCGGCTGAAGGCGTCGACCCGCGCGGCATAGTCCGCCCATGCATCCGGGTTCTCCTCCCGAACCGCCTGCTGCAGGCTGGCGATCATGGCCGGGTCGTAGTGGTGGGCCTCTCCGCCGCGGCGCCACTGGTATCTCCCTCCGGGAGCGAGGCCGGAGGCGCCGGGAATCCGCATCTCGGGAAAGGCCTCCCGGTGGCGCATCCGCGTCTCCTCCGCGATGACACGGAGGCCTGCGCCGCCCAGGCGCGAGACCGTGCCGGTGAAATAGGGGCCGATCACCTTCGGCCCGAGGCCGATGCACTCGAAGATCTGGGAGCCCCGGTAGCTCTGGAGGGTCGAGATGCCCATTTTGGCCATCACCTTGAGCAGCCCCAGGTCGACGGCGCGGTTGTAGTTTTCGACGGCCCGGGAGGATTCGATATCCCTGAGCTGCCCGCTTTCGATCATGCCCCGGAGGGAGGCGTGGGCCAGGTAGGGGTGGACGGCCGATGCGCCGTAGCCGACGAGGCAGCAGAAGTGGTGGACCTCCCGGGCCTCGCCGGTCTCCACCACAATGCCGCAGCGGGTCCGGAGCCCCTCCCGGATGAGGTGGTTGTGGACGGCGGCCGTGGCCAGCAGGGCCGGGATTCCCGCCGTATGCCGGTCGATGCCCCGGTCCGACAGGATCAGGATCTCCGTGCGGTCCAGCACCGCCTCCGAAGCCGCCTCCCGGAGGCGGTCCAGGGCCTCCTTGAGCCCGGCGCTCCCCTGGTCCACCCGGTAATGCATCGGGAGGACGACGCTCTTGAGGCCATGGCCGGCGGCGCCTTGGAGGGCCGACAGCCGTTCGTCGGTCAGAACGGGCGACGGCAGCCGGACATGGCGGCAGTGCTCCGGGGTCTCGTCGAAGAGATTTCCCTCGGCGCCGATGGTGGCGGCCAATGAAGTCACCAGTGCCTCCCGAATCGGATCGAGGGGCGGGTTGGTGACCTGGGCGAAGAGTTGCTTGAAATAATCGTAGAGGAGCTGCGGCCGGGTGGAGAGAATGGCCAGGGGGGTGTCGTCGCCCATGGAGCCGGTGGGCTCCTTTCCCTGGCGGGCCATGGGCCCCAGGATGATCTTCAGGTCCTCTAGGGTATAGCCGAAGGCCTGCTGCAGCCGGGTCAGGAACTCGGGGTCATCCCCGTCGCCGCCGGGCGCCGAAGCCGCATCTCCATTGGGCTCCGGAAGGCTTGCGAGGTTCGCCGCGACCCACCGCCGGTAGGGGCGCCGGCCGGCCACGGACGCCTTGATCTCCGCGTCGTCGATGATCCGCCCTTCGGCCGTATCCACCAGGAACATGCGTCCGGGCTGGAGCCGGCCCCGGGCGGCGACCGCTTCCGGCGCCACGTCGAGGACCCCGGCCTCCGAGGCCATGACCACCCGGTCATCCCGGGTCAGGGTGTATCGGCAGGGCCGAAGCCCGTTT
>CAJXSB010000286.1 GCA_913060435.1 uncultured Desulfococcus sp. | reverse complement strand
CGGAATCGATGATTCAGGATGTGGACCATGTCGAAAGCGTGAGCAGCGTGCCGCGGGAGATCATGCCGATTGCCGGCCCCAAGGAGCTGGCGCAGACGGGCGTGCTCGAGAAGGGATTCAGCGAAACGATGGCCATCAAGGAAGCCAACCGCTGCCTCCAGTGCGGCCTGATCTGCTACGATCGGATGCCGAAAACCGAGGCCGAGGACAAATCCGCCGCTGCATAAGCGACGTTTGACGAAGGGCGGGGCGCTCCGAAAGGACGCCCCGTCCGTCATTTTGCGGCGGCATGAATGGGCGGCCCGAAGGGCTGCAGCACCAGAAGGAGAGTGTTGTGATCACTGAAAACGGCATCGTTACCAAAATCGATGCAGATACGGCGTGGGTGAAGACCGTCCGCCGAAGCGCATGCGAAGGGTGCGGCTCCAAGGATTCGTGTGAAGCGGCGAAGGAGGGGGAGGTGACGGCGGTCAACCTGGCCGGAGCACATCCCGGGGACGCCGTGACGGTGGGATTCGAAAGCGGATCGCTGATCAAGATTTCGATGCTTCTATATCTGTTTCCGGTGATCTGCATGATCGCCGGTGCCATCCTGGGCGCCCACCTGGCCCCGGGCTACGGAATGGAAGAATCGTCGGCAGCGGCGCTCTTTTCCTTCGGGGCGTTTTTCGTCTCCTTTGTCTGCATCCGCCTGGCGAGCGGCCGGATATCGGGAGACGCCAAATACCAGGCGAAGGTCATCCGGATCCGCGGGCGGGGGGCCGCCGCCCTGGATGGAGCGGCATCAGTGCCGTGCAAGGAGCGCTGAAGCACCGGCGCTAAATGGTCTTCACCACCAGCACCGCCGCTCCTTCCAGTGCTCTGACCAGCTTGACGCTGACATCCCCCAACACGAACTCCTCGGATTTTGACTTCTTGCGGCGGCCGATGACGACCATGTGATATATATCCCGGCTGAAATGGTCGATAATCCCTTCGGTCACCGTGGGATAGGGATCCGTCGCCAGGCGGAGATGGATGCGGGCCGGGTCCACCCCCTGTTCGATCAGGGCTTTTTTGGCATCGTCGAGCATGGACTGCACCCTCCCGGCCTCCTTCTGGATGAAATCCTCCCCCATCAGTTCGTCGCCGGCGGTCGGCTGTCGGAAGACGTGGAGAAGGGTGATGTCGAGGCTGTCCGGCTGAAACGGAAGCCTGGCAAAATAGTTGACGACGCTCTGAGAGCTTTTTGAATCCTTTAGTGCCACGAGAATGGACTGCCTCACGTCGACCCCCTTTATAGTTCCCCCATGGATTGCAGATATCCGCTGACGGCTTCGGTGAGTTCGGCAGCCGACTCGTAGTAGACCTCCGCCTGCTGGGAAAAATGCATCAGGATATCGTTGAGCATGGGCGGGATGTACGGATAGAGTTTTCGTAAATTGACAAAGCGCCATTTGTCCAGCAATGAAAAGTCGCCGGGCTCCAGTCGATCGAATAGATCCCTGTAGGTGCGCGGATCGTTGTGGATGCCATGGACGGTGTGAAACCCTTTGCCGACGGCGTAGATCAGGAGATTCCCCAAGCCGAAGATATCGAGGCTGAAGGGGTTCTCCGGAGCGTCGAAATCGAAGTCGAAATCGATCCAGACGTAGTTGCCGGTGTGCCGCTCCACAATAATGTGATCGTTTCGGATGTCGCCGTGCCGGAAGCCGTTCTCGTGCAGGAAACGGATGCCGTTGAAGACCGTGAGGAGATGCTTGAGGATATCGGGAAGGAGTGCCTGGAAATAGTGCCGATGATCGGTCGTGACAGCACCGATCTGGACGAAGAGATTGGGGCCGGGGACGATGTCGAGCACGCGGATATTGTTGTGCTTGGCGTCGAGGCAGGAGGTGCCCTGCATGAAATGCGGATGGCCTTTCACCAGCTCGAGGATCCGGCTCTCCTTGTCGGGATCCCGGAAGCACCGGATGGGGACCCCGCCGATGGTGACGGAGAAGGTTTCAAAATAGGAGAGCTTGACCAGCTTTTTCTCTCCGGTCCGGACATTCTTGGCCTTCTTGACCCAGAACTTGGGATCCTCGATGCCGAAGCGCCGCTCCCGTTCATGGCCGAAAACCGCGAACCGTTCGCCGCCGACGATGATTTCATCGCCGTAGTCGATGGCGAAGAAGTCAGAGGTGTCTGTAAAAACCTTGCCGCCCATGGCTGCCTACAGCCCTTTCAGCATCCGGAGGGGCAGCGACTCCATGGCGTACTTGACTTTTTCGAGAAAATTCTTGAGGCCGTTGTTCTCGATCACCAGCCCCAGGAAATCCGCCAGCATCGAAAAGGAGTCGAGATCGTCTTTGCTGATGTGCCATACACGGTCATGGTAGATGCGGATCAGTCCGAGGGGCGCCTTTCGGTATTTGATGGGCACCGACAGCATGGCGGCGATGCCCTCCTTCAGGGCCTCCTCCGGATACTGGACACGGTCGTCGTGCTGGAAGTCTTCGATGAAGACCGGGTTTCCGGTTACAAACGCACAGTATTTGTCGTCCGCAAGAATCGGGCCCTTGCTGAGGTAGGCCTCGCTCACCCCGAAGCTGGCGACCCGGAATAGCTGCGCTTCCCGCTCATCGTAGAGCATGACGCTGCAGCCCATGACCTTCAATGACTGGCAGATACGTTTGACCAGATGGTTGACGAGCAGATTGAGGTCGTCATAGGCCAGGATCGAGCGGCTGATGGCCTTGAATTCCTTGAAATGAATTTTGGTGGCATCTTCCATCGCTGATATCTCCTTACGCCTAAGGTAAAAAGGGATTCACACGAAAGGCGCCCGGGGTCGCGCGGGTGAAGGCGGTGGGATCGGCTGGGCTGTCGGAGCAGGATCAGGCGTTTTTCCTATCTCTAAATATAGAGGATTTGTTTCATAAAATCAAGCGGTGGGTTGGCGCCGTTCGCTGCCGGCGACCAGGGCGTGTTGCGGCGGGGGGATGAAGGGCGGCACCGGACAGGGAACAGCGGTTGTGGAGAGGAGGCGGAGAATGGCGGGCTTGCAAACGGTGCGATGGTGCATGGTACTGGCCGGTATTGTTCTCTTATGCAGCATCGGGGGGGACGCCTGCGCCGGCGGGACGGACGGGGGCGATCGCCCCAGGATCGGCCTGGCCCTCAGCGGCGGGGGCGCCCGCGGGGCGGCCCACGTCGGGGTGATCCATGTGCTGGAGGAGATGAACATTCCCATCGACTGCATCGCCGGTACGAGCATGGGCGCCATCATCGGCGGCCTCTACGCCGCCGGCCTCGGGGTGGAAGACCTTACCACCGCCCTGCGGGACATCGACTGGAAGGACGCGTTTCAGGATTCGACCGCACGCCAGGATGTTACGTACCACCGGAAACAGGAGGACCGGGGGTTTCTGATCAAGTCCAAGGCGGGCATCAAAGCGGGGGAGATCCGTTTCCCCAAAGGGCTCGTCCAGGGGCAGAAGCTCAATCTGATCCTCAAGGACCTGACCATGCAGGTGGCGGGCATTGACGATTTTGACCGGCTGCGGATTCCTTTCCGGGCGGTGGCCACCGACCTGGGGACGGGCGAGCCCATCGCCATCGGTACGGGCAATCTCGCCACGGCCCTCCGGGCCAGCATGTCCATCCCCGGGGCCCTCGAACCGGTGGAGATCGACGGCCGGGTGCTGGTGGACGGCGGGGTGTCCAACAATCTGCCCATCGACGTGGTAAGGGCCATGGGGGCGGATGTGGTCATTGCGGTCTCCATCGGCACACCCCTCAGCCCGGCGGACGAGCTTCAGTCGGTCTTTGCCGTGACAGGCCAGCTGACCACCATCATGACCATGCAGAACACCCAGCGCCAGATCGCCACCCTGACCGACCGGGACATCCTCATCCAGCCGGATCTCGGCGATATCACCACCGGCGACTTTACCCGCGCCCTGGAAGCCGTCCCAGTCGGCGAGGCGGGGGCCCTGAAGCAGAAAACGGCCCTGGCGGGCCTCTCCCAGGGCGATGAGGCGTTTCAGCAGTGGCGTGCCGGGCTTGCAAGCCCCGAAAACCGCGGCCCATGGACCATCGATTTCATCGCCATCGAAAATGATTCCGGCCTGTCCGAGGCCGTGCTGAGGGCCAAGCTCCGGGTGCGGCCGGGAGATCCCTTCGACCCCGAGGCCCTCAAGCGGGATATCGGGCGGATTTACGGCCTGGATGTGTTCCAGCGGGTCGATTACAAAATTGTCCGCAGGGGAGCCCAGAACGGCATCCTCATCACAGCCAAGGCCAAGGCATGGGGGCCGGACTACCTTCAATTCGGCCTCAGCCTTGAGGCCGACGCCTCGGGCAATGCCACGTTCAACATCGGCGCCGGCCTGACCCGCACGGCGATGAACGCCCTTGGCGGGGAGTGGCGCACCGAGGTTCAGGTCGGTGAAACGCCGCGGATAGATACGAAATTCTATCAACCCCTGAACGCGGAGGGGCGGTATTTCCTCGAACCGCGGTTCCGCTACATGGCATACAACCTACCATTGTATGAGGGGAAACAGCAGCAATCGGAGTACCGGGTGAAGGACGGTGAGTTCTCCCTTGCGGCCGGCCGCCAGTTCGGCCACTGGGGGGAGCTCCGCCTGGGGATTTCAGCGGGGTGGGGGGACACCAAGGTGCGCATCGGCGAGCCGGACGGATACCCTACGGGCAGCTATACCAAATCCGGCCTCTTTGCGCGCCTGTCGGGCGACACGCTTGACAATGTCTACTTTCCCCATATGGGGCAACGCTCGAGTGTCGACTACTATGCCTCGATAGCGGATCTGGGCGCCGACAGCAGCTATCAGACGATTTCCGCAAAAGGAATCCTGCCCTTTACCTGGGGAGACCATACGGTTATCGGCGGCCTGATCGCCGAGTCGACCCTGAGCGGGGATCCCGAGGTGTCGGACCTTTTCTCCCGGGGGGGATTTCTGAACCTCTCGGGACTGGCCCGGCGGCAGATCACGGGCCGTCATTCCGGACTGGGGGAGATGGTCTACTACTACCGACTCGACGACGCCAGCGCGATTCTGACGCTGCCCATGTATCTTGGCGGGTCCCTCGAACTCGGCGGCGCCTGGGACAAGGGCTCGGACATTACCTTCGCCAGCATGATCCCTGCGGCTAGCCTCTTCGTGGGGCTGGACACCTTCATGGGGCCCATGTACTTGGCGGGCGGCATGGCGGAGGCGGGCAACTATGGCCTCTACCTCTACCTGGGGACGACCTATTAATTCACCGGCAGGATGATGCGGCACTGCGCGGGCGTCGGGCATCGACGCGGTCTGGCCTGCCGGGGCGTCAGGGGCCGGAAGGCCAGACCGGAATGAACAGCGGCCCCCGGATTCCGGGGGCATCGGCTATGCCGCATCGAGCTCTTCTCTGAGCCAGGCCTTGATGTCGTCCTCCAGGGCGTAGACCCCTTTGAGTTCGCAGACCGGTTTCTCGAATCGCTCGGGCAGCTCGAATTTGGCCAGTTCGACAGCCTCCTCCGAATTTCGGCGAATGAGGTAGATGTAGTAGGGTTTTGACCAGCAGTTGATGACGAAATAGGTGGTGTAGTCGTCCGGGGAGCGGATGACGTATCCATCCCCCCTCGCCCAGTTGTTGCCCCATTCCAGGTAGAGCCGGATGGCCTCTTCCGGCGTCATCTCCCAGTTGATCTCGTTGATCAGGTCCCTGTCTTTCTTGATATCCTCGAGCGTCAACATCGGCGATACTCCTTTCGGTTCCGGAACACCGCTTTCCCGGCGGCGTCCTGCTGCTGTGGTGGGTTCCAAGACAAAAAAATTATCTCATAATATAAAGACGATTGGTCTGATAACAAGAGGAGAGGTCCGAATCTTTGGCGGGATCTATCGCCCTGGAAGCCATCCGGACGGGGGGTGGCGCGGCACCGTCAGGGGGACGACTTCCCGTTTCGCGTCAGAAAGGCCTGAATTTTCGGATTCTCCTCATTGGATAGCAGCTCCCGGGGGCTGCCGGCGGCGATCATGCTCCGGGTTTCGACATCGAGGTAGACGGCAGTGTCCGCGATCCCGAAGATCGACGGGAGCTCATGGGTGACAAGCACCATGGGGATGCCGATGTTGTCCCGGAGCTGCAGAATGAGCTCGTCAAGCCGGGCC
>CAJXSB010000285.1 GCA_913060435.1 uncultured Desulfococcus sp. | reverse complement strand
CAGACCGGTTTTGGGCTTATTGCCTCCGCGTCGGTGCAGGAGGTCGTGGACCTCGGCCTGGTGGCCCATCTGGCCGCCATCAAGGCCAGCGTGCCGTTCCTGCATTTCTTCGACGGCTTCAGAACCTCCCACGAAATCCAGAAGGTCGAGCTCATCGACTACGCGGACATGGCCAAGCTGGTCGACTGGGAAGCCATTGCCAAATTCCGCGCCCGGGCCGCCAACCCCGAACGCCCCGAACTCCGCGGCACCGCCCAGAACCCGGACGTCTACTACCAGGGCGTCGAGACCCGTAACCCCTACTACGACAAGGCCCCCGGCATCGTCGCCGATTACATGAAGAAGGTAAGCGCGCTGACCGGGCGCACCTACCATCCCTTTGATTACGTCGGCGACCCCGAGGCCGACCGCGTGGTCATCTCCATGGGCTCTTCCTGCGAGACCTTTGAAGAGGTGGTCAACTACCTGAACGACCAGGGAGAGAGCGTCGGCCTGGTCAAGGTCCGCCTCTACCGCCCCTTCGCCCCGGAATATCTTTTCGCGGCGATTCCGGCAACGGCGAGCCGCATCGCCGTCATGGACCGCACCAAGGAGCCCGGCGCCGGGGGCGATCCGCTCTACAAGGACGTCTGCACCGCTTTCATGGAAAAGGGCGAGATGCCCAGCATCGTCAACGGCCGTTACGGGCTCGGCTCCAAGGAATTCAACCCGGGCATGGCCAAGGCCGTTTTCGACAACCTGAAGTCCGCAGGCCCCAAGAACTATTTCAACGTGGGCATCGAGGACGATGTCAGCCACACCTCCCTCGAATACGACGAGAACTTCGACGTCGCGCCCGAGGGCACGGTCCAGTGCAAGTTCTGGGGCCTGGGCGCCGACGGCACCGTCGGGGCCAACAAGAGCGCCATCAAGATCATCGGCGACAACACCGACATGTACGCCCAGGCCTATTTCGCCTACGACTCCAAAAAGTCCGGCGGCGTGACCATGTCCCACCTTCGGTTCGGGCACTCCCCCATCCAGTCGACCTACCTGATCCGCTCGGCCGACTACATCGCCTGTCACAAATCGAGCTATGTCGACATCTACGACCTGCTGGACGGCATCAAGGAGGGCGGAACCTTCCTGATGAACTCTCATTGGAGCCTGGAGGATATGGAGACCATGCTTCCGGCTTCCATGAAGCGGACCATCGCCCAGAAGAAGCTCCAGTTCTATAATATCGATGCGGTCTCCATTGCCGGCGAGGTCGGCCTGGGCGGCCGGATCAACATGATCATGCAGACCGCCTTCTTCAAGCTGGCCAACGTCATCCCGGTCGACGATGCCATCGGGTATCTCAAGGATCAGATCAAGAAGATGTTCGGCAAGAAGGGCGACAAGATCGTCAACATGAACGTCGCCGCCGTCGACAAGACCCTCGACAAGCTGGTTAAGATCGACTATCCTGAATCATGGGCCACGGCCGCCGAGGGACCCGAGGTGGCGCGTGACGAACCGGCGTTCGTCAGCGAAGTCATGCGCCCCATGGTGGCACAGCTCGGCGACCGCCTGCCGGTCAGCGCCTTCAACCCCGACGGCATCTTCCCGGTGGCCACGACCAAATACGAAAAGCGCGGCGTTGCCATCAACGTCCCCGAGTGGATTCCGGACAACTGCATCCAGTGCAACCAGTGCGCCATGGTCTGCCCCCATGCCGCCATCCGGCCCTTCCTCCTGACCGACGAAGAGGTGAAAAACGCTCCGGAAGGGTTCCCCACCCTGGAGGCCAAGGGCAAGGACCTCAAGGGATATCATTTCAAGATGCAGGTCTACAGCCAGGACTGCATGGGATGCGGCAACTGCGCGGACATCTGCCCGGCCAAGACCAAGGCCCTCGTCATGAAGCCCATCGAGACCCAGCTCGACACCGAGGTGCCCAACCTGGCCTATGCCGAGACCCTGCCGATCCGCGACGACCTCATGTCCCGGACCTCCCTTAAGGGCAGTCAGTTCCAGCAGCCCCTGCTCGAGTTCTCGGGTGCATGCGCCGGCTGCGGAGAAACCCCTTATGCCAAGCTGATCACCCAGCTTGTCGGCGAGCGGATGATCATCGGCAATGCCACCGGCTGCTCCTCGATCTGGGGCGGTTCGGCGCCGGCCATCCCCTACTGCGTCAACAAAGACGGATTTGGTCCGACCTGGGGCAACTCCCTGTTCGAGGATCCGGGTGAGTTCACCTACGGCATCTTCCTGGGACAGCTCCAGCAGCGCAAGCGCCTGGCCGGGCTGGTGGTCGAAGCCCTGGCCACCGACATTCCGCAGGAGCTCAAGGACGCCCTCCAGGGATGGCTCGACAATGCCAAGGACGCCGCAGGCTCCAAGAAATACGGGGACCAGCTCAAGGCGATGCTGCCGACCTACAAGGAGAACGCCCTGCTGACCGAGATCCTCGGATACCAGAAACTCTTCACCAAGAAGTCCTACTGGGTCTTCCTGGGCGACCGCGCGGCCTACGACATCGCCTACGGCGGGCTGGATCACGTCATGGCCTCGGGTGAAGACATCAACATCATGGTCTATGACACCGAGGTCTACTCCAATACCGGCGGCCAGTCCTCCAAGGCAACGCCCATCGGCTCCATCGCCAAGTTCGCGGCCTCCGGCAAGAAGACCGCCAAGAAGAACATGGGTGCCATGGCCATGACCTACGGGTATGTCTATGTGGCCAACATCTCCATGGGCGCCAACAAAAACCAGGCTCTCAAGGCCATTGTCGAGGCCGAGGCATATGACGGCCCCTCCTTGATCATGGCCTACGCCCCCTGCATCAACCACGGCATCAAGAAGGGCATGGGCAAGACCCAGGAGGAGATGAAGCTGGCGGTGGATTCGGGGTACTGGCCGCTGTACCGGTACAACCCGGACCTGAAAAAAGAGGGCAAGAACCCCTTCATGCTTGAATCCAAGGCTCCGGACGGCAGCCTCCAGGAGTTCCTCTCCGGCGAGGTCCGCTACGCGGCCCTGGAGAAGCTTTTTCCCGAGGAGTCGAAGAAGCTGCGCGCGGCGATCGAAACCGAATACATGGAACGCTACCTGCAGCTCAAGCAGATGGCGGAGACAGCGCCGCCGGAGCTTCCCAAGCCCGAGGTTGAACTGGGCGCCGCCGGGTCCACGGATGCCTGCGTCCTCTCCGAAACCCCCGAGCACGGCGGTCGGCCCGACGCCGGCGAGGCCTGCGACGACGGACGTGCCGGTGGAGAATAAGCATAACATCCTGAGGCCCCATCCTCTCTGATTCCCGGGGCCGCTGTACGGAGACAAACAAAAACGGCCATCCTCTTTCGGGGGGTGGCCGTTTTGTCTTCAATATAGATACGTTTTAGATTTCGTGTGGGGCTTGTACATGGGCGGATTTCCGTATCCGCTGCAGATCATTCGACTTGAAACCCTTCAACGGATCTCATGTTCCTGCCTGCAAGACCGAGGGCGATTATTCAGATATGCCATGAGATCCTTACTTTCATCTGCAAAGAAAAGATCGCTGCTCATGGATTCTTAACGCCGGCGGACTCTTACCAGCCCCCGCTTGGGCACCGGCATCTTTTGCCAGAGGAGCCCGATCGTCACCATCACCGTCATCAGCATCAATGTTTCCATGGCCAGCTCCTTTCTCAAGTGATCCACATGACTGTGTTAAGGACTATCTCTTGCATGATGGAAAGTTAAGACCGTTTTTCTCCGTTGTACAGAAAAAACAATCGGATGATGCAAGATCTCAACCGAGCACCGCGGCCAAATCGATCCCATATTTTTTCATCCGCTTCCAGACAGTGACCCGGCTGACGTTCAAGATTCTGGCGGCGGCCGACTGGTTGCCCCCGGTCTTCCGGAGGGCCTGGATCAGCGCATCGCGCTCCCGGCTGGCATCCATCGCCGGGGCAACGGCAGGCCGCCCGGATGGCGGAGCGCTTCCGCGGGAGATTCTGGGGGGAAGGTGTTCAACGCCGATCCACTCGCCCGGACAGAGGACGAAGGCGTATTCCAAGGCGTTCCGAAGCTCGCGAACATTCCCCGGCCACGGGTAGGCCAGCAGTTTCTCCATCGCTTCGGACGTGAGGCCCAGGATCTGCCGGCCTGTCTTTGTGCCGTGCTGATCGATGAAGCCCTGAACGATCAGCGGGATGTCCTCCGCCCGAGCGGCCAGGGAGGGGCAGTGAATGGGAAATACGTTGATGCGGAAAAAGAGGTCATCGCGGAAGGCACCTGATTGGATCAACGCATCGAGGTTCCGGTTGGTGGCGCTGATAATACGCACATCCACGGCGATGGGACGGTGGTCGCCGACCCGCTCGATCTCCCGTTCTTCGAGGACCCGGAGCAGCTTTACCTGGGTGGAGAGGGGGATATCGCCGATTTCGTCGAGGAGGATCGTACCGCCGTGGGCTGCCTCGAAGCGGCCGGCCCGAGAACGTTCGGCCCCGGTGTAAGCCCCCTTGACATGCCCGAAAAGCTCGCTTTCCAGGAGGTTTTCGTTCAAGGCCGCGCAGTTGACCTTGATGAAAGGGCCATCCTTTCGGGCGCTTCGTTCATGAATGGCCCGGGCCACCAGCTCCTTTCCCGTGCCGCTCTGGCCAAGCACCAGCACAGGGGCGTCCGATGGAGCCACGCTCTCGATAAGTTCGAATAGCTGCATCACCGGCGTCGACTCGCCGATGATGCCGTGAAACCCGCGGTCGAGCCGGCAGCTCCGGCGGAGCGCTGCAATCTCCTGCTGCTGACGGAAGACCTCGCTCATATCCTTGAGGGTCTCTATGGCGCCAATCACCTCCCCTTTTTCATCCCGGAGCACCCGAGCACTTTTTACAATGTGGACGGCACGCTGATGCCGATCCCGGATGACGCAGCGCTTGGCCTTGACTTCCCCCTTGTTGAACAGTCCGCACCAGTCAGCGCCGGTGCCGGTTCCCTTGATTTTGCACCCTGTGCATCCAAGAATGCGGCAAGACTGCCCCACCAGCTCTTCAGCACTGTATCCGGTGAGCGCCGTTGCCGCTGGATTGACGGAAACAATCCTTCCACCGGGGTCGACCACGATGAGTCCGTCCTGAAGGGTATCGATAACCGTCTTCCAGTATTTGGAAAGATCCATCCGTTGTCACCTTGCCTATCAATCTGTTAAGTTAACACCGTTAACAATCATTAATGATCCTTTGTGAAAAGTCAAATTTGACTTTTTTTGTACAAAATAATTCAAGGTGTTAGAGAGCTTTAAAAACAAATCTGACTGGCATGATCATTGCTTTTTATACCGATGGTGTGTAAAAATTGAAAATATCCATTTTGCGCGTTCCGGACGTAAGCCGCAACCATTGCCAACGTCGTTCTGGAAACGTCTCCAGACAACCTACGGAGGTGAAGATGGCCCAGCAGAAAATTTACCAAATGCTTCGATGGCTCTCTGTCGGCGGGATCATTCTGTTCATGATTTCCGGCGCGGCAGCCGGTGCAACGGATGCCGATGCGGATGCAGACCAGGCCCCGGGCCGTGCCATGGCCCAACAGGCCGTATCCCATGAAGAGATATGGATCACCACGGACCATGCCAAGCACGAAATCCTAAAGCAGGAGTTCCTTTCCGGCGAGGAGGTGACCCGCGCGTGCCTCACCTGCCACTCCGAGGCTGCGGCCCAGTTCCATAAGACCATCCACTGGACCTGGCTCGACCCCAACGTACCCCGGGAAAATCAGATCGGCAAGGCAGGGCATTCCATCAACAATTTCTGCATCAACCTCAACGGCAACGAGCCGCGCTGCACCTCCTGCCATGCCGGCTATGGCTGGCGCGACGACAGCTTCAATTTCGACAACGAGGCGGCCGTGGACTGCCTGGTCTGCCACGAGCAGACCGGCACCTACAAAAAATTTCCCACCGGCGCCGGCCACCCGGTTCAGGAACCCACCCTTTTCAAGGGCAACAACAAAACCTACTACCCGCCGGACTGGAACAAGGTGGCCCAGAGCGTGGGACGCCCCACCCGCACCAACTGCGGCACCTGCCATTTCTACGGCGGCGGGGGGGACGGCGTGAAGCACGGCGACCTCGATTCGTCCCTGACCAAACCCAACGAAGCCCTCGACGTCCACATGGGGGTAGACGGGCAGGATTTCGA
>CAJXSB010000284.1 GCA_913060435.1 uncultured Desulfococcus sp. | reverse complement strand
CCGTGGATGACGTTGAACACACCGTCGGGTAGGACGGCCTCGGTGAAGATCTCCAGCTTGATGCCGAACTGACCGCCCGAGAAGGGCTCTTCATACCGGATGTTTTCATAGCCCAAGGCCGCCTGGAGCGTGGCCATGTGGAGGTGGATGTTGATGCTCCTTCCCATCACCACGAGGACGGCGTCCTCGCCCGCCCCCTCCATGTAGGCGACGCTGTTTTCCGGCTCCATGGGCGCCTGGTGGTTGATCTGGGTCCGGAATCGCTGTTCCAGCACGGTGGCGGCATCGGCAAAGGCGGCATCGGCGTCGCCCTTGATGACGGGCTGGCTGAAGCAGAGATTGGGCCGCTCGGGGTGGATCTGGGGCGCGTCGGGCGCCATGGCCGCTTCGGGCGTCTGCAGCACCGCCAGCGGCGCATACTCCACCGCCACCGCATCCGCCGCCGCCAGGGCCTGGGCCCGGGTCTCGGCCACCACCACGGCAACGGCGTCCCCCAGGGTGCGAACGCGGTCTTCGCAGAGGATGGGCCGATCGTCGACGATGTATTTGAGGCGGTTGGTGCCCTGGATATCCTTTGCGGTCAGGATCCCGATGACCCCGTGCAGTGCCTCGGCCACGGTGCAGTCGACGCTTTTGATGGCCGCGTGCATGTGGGGGCTCCGCACCACCGCGATCTCGGCGGCCCCGGGCATGAGAATGTCCGCCGCAAAGGCCGCCGTACCGCAGGCCTTGGCCATGGCGCTCGGCCGCGGATGGGAGACCCCCATCTTGGGATCGGTGGGCCGGGGACGGATGTCGCCCGGCGAGATCTCGCCTCTCAGGAAGCGCGCCGCCAGCTGGACCGCCGCGATGATCTTGACGTAGCCGGTGCATCGGCACAGGTTGCGGCGAAAGGCGTGCTTGATCTCATCGACGGTGGGGTTCGGGTTGGCGTCCAGCAGGGCCTTGGCCGCCATGATCATGCCCGGGGTGCAGAAGCCGCACTGGATGGCGCCGGCCAGCACAAAGGCCTCCTGGATCAGATGGGGGTTGTCCGGCGTACCCAGGCCCTCGACCGAAATGACCTCCGCCCCGTCCAGTTTCTCCACCTTGGCCAGGCAGGAGAGGACCGCCTTGCCGTTGACGACGACCATGCAGGCGCCGCACTGCCCTTTGCGGTCGCAGGACTGTTTGGCACCTGTCAGACGGAAATGTTCCCGCAAGAGATCGAGCAGCACCAGATCGGAACCAGCAGCCACTTCCTTGGCGCGCCCATTGATCGTTATTCGTATTTTTTTCAACTATCCTCCTCAAGTGATGATGGCACAAAAGGTCTTATTTTATTGTTTTTGGTTTTTCATTTATAAAAAAATAAAAAGCTTACTAAAAAACCAAAAATCATTATATCAATATTGGAGAAATCGCGTCTGCTGCCGGGCGAGCTGCCGCAGGATCACGGCCGCCCAAAAGGTATCGGGCTTCCCGGCGATGTCAGAGCCCCCCGCTTCAGATCCGAGATGACGCGGCGTGCAGCATTATATCCGGGTGCGCCGGTGACCCCGCCACCCGGATGGGTGCCTGAACCGCAGAGATACAGGTTTTTGACCGGTGTTCGGTACTGCGCCGCCTTGGGGTGGGGCCGAAAGGAAAAGAGCTGATCCAGGTCGTGGCGTCCGTGGAAAATATCACATTCGGTGAGCCCGTACTCCCGTTCCATATCCAGGGGGCTGATCATCTGGCGGCCGACGATCAACTCGCGCAGGTTGGGCATGGCGGCGGTCATGTAGTCGATGATCTGATCGGCGACATCCTCCTTGATGTCATCCCACGAGACATTGTCCGCCAGGTGGTAAGGGTAATATTTAGCCATGATGCTCATGACATGGTGGCCGGGAGGCGCCAGGGTGCCATCCACTGTCGAGGGGATGACGATGTGAAGGCGCGGCTTGTCATGAATGCGACCCACAGCGGCGGCAAAGAAATTGTCCTCCATATCTTTGATATCCGGGTAGATGCTGATGTTGGATCGATGCCACGGCCCCTCTTTGCCGGCCTCGAAGAACCGGATGTCCGGCAGCCGCTTCAGCGCCAGGTTCAGTTTCGGGGAGCCGTGCCCCATGCGAATCTGACGAATATCCCGGACAAATTCTGGGTCAAGGTGTTTCGGGTCCATCAGGGTCAGAAATGTACGCTTGGGGTCGGTATTGGCCAGCACGCAGCGGGCTTTCAGCGTCTCGCCATTCTCGAGCAGAACGCCTTTCGCCCTGCCGTTTTCAATGATAATTTCCTTCACCGGGGCATTGGTTCGGATCTCCACGCCTTTGGATTGTGCAAAGGACGCCATTGCCTCGGAGAGGCCACCGATGCCTCCCTTGACCAATCTCCAAGCGCCCAGCTCTCCTTCGAGTTCCCCGACCGCCATGCTGAAAAACGGCAGGGCCGAGCCCGGCTGCTTGAGGCTGGCAAAATTGCCGGAGAAACATGCGGCGGCGTACATGTTCTTGACCATGGGGCTTTCAAGCCAGCGCTCGATGAGGTCGTGAGCGCTGCTGGTGAAAATCTGGACCAGCCGGTGCCGATGCTCGGGCGAAAGCTTTTTGAGGTCAAGGCCCATCTTCGCCAGGAAGACCAGATCCTTCAGCCCTGCATCCACCTTGGGCGGCGGCATCAGCATAACTTTCCGCACGATTGCCCCCGCCTCCTGAATCATGGCGTCAAATCGCTGCATGGCATCATAATCCGTCTTGGAAAACCGTCCGATTTCCCGTCGATTATGATTCTCATCATCCGTCAGGAAGAGATAGTCGTCATTGCAGATGACCAGCTTCCCGTCCATCTTGATCATGCCGAAGCCATGTTTTTTCAGCTCAAGGTCCCGGACAACCTCATCCCGCAAAAGGCTCACGATATATGCCATGGTCGACACGCGGTATCCGGGGTGAATTTCCTCCGTAACGGCGGAGCCGCCCACAATGTCCCGTTTTTCCAGAACAACAGCTTTGAAGCCCGCCTTTGCGAGATATCCGGCCGACGTTAAGCCGTTGTGCCCTCCACCAACGATGATTGCGTCATAATTGGGTTTCACTCTTCATCCTCATCTTCGTTGTCCTCCATTGCAGTCAGATTATTGCACTGCTCCTCCACCCAGCCGATACAGTTAAAAGCCGTCGAACTTTTTTCTGATCAAACTGGCGTTCACGATCTTGAGCAAGCCTTTCGCCCGGTTAGATCATGCTGCTTCCCCACCTGCCTGGCGGATGCGGCACATTTTTCCTCACCGCTGCGGCCCCGTAGCACTCCCCGATGGTTTGCGGCGGGGGAAGGGGTTTCCCTCGCCGCGCTCTGACTCCCCTTTTTGAGCCAAATACGGTCACTCGCCGGGGTAGGCCTCTTCATCCGAGTATGGGAACCACCAGAAATCCTGCGCGTTTGCTGCGGGATCCATCATCACCAGCTTGCTCTCGCGGAAGGCTTCCAACCCCTCCGAACCCAACTCCCGGCCAAGGCCGCTCATTTTCGTTCCACCGAATGGTCCGGCGTCGTTATCGAGCAGTGGGGCATTCACCCAGACCATACCGGCTTCGAGCTCGTCCGTGGCCCGCATGGCCTCGTGCAGGTCCTGGGTGAAAATGTTTGCGCCCAAACCATATTCCGATGCATTGGCAAGCCGGATCGCTTCATCGAAGCTTGCGACCTTACACAGGGGTGCCGCTGGTCCGAAGAGCTCCCGTTCGTTCAGTACCGACATGTCCGGCGTGACGTTGGAGAGCACCGTCGGTTCCACAAACCAGCCCTTCTCAAAACCTGCCGGCCGGCCCCCGCCAGTTTCGATCTTGGCGCCTTCCTCCACAGCCTTGCGGATGATGGCCTCAAACCGGGATCGCTCGGCTTCCGTTGCCATCGGCCCGATGTCGACTTTGTCCAGCCCGTTACCGATCCGCAGCTTTTTTACCTCGACAACGAACCTGGAAACATATTCATCATAAATGTCCTTATGAATATAGAAGCGCTCCGCCGAGGTGCAGACCTGGCCGCAGTTGAGGAATGCCGCAAAGACGCCGCCGCGGACGGCCATGTCCAGATTGGCCGACGGCATCACGATAAACGGGTCGTTCCCGGAAGCCTCAATCAGCACCGGCTTGAAAAGTTCAGCGCAGGCCCGTGCGATCTCTTTTCCCACCTCGGCGCTGCCGGTAAAGCCGACCTTGTGTGTGTCTTTGCTGGTACACAGCTTCTGCCCCACATTTCTGCCGGCGCCGGTGACGCACTGCATGACGCCGGCGGGGAATTCGTCAAAGCATTCCATGAAGGCCAGCGTTGTCAGCGTTGTGTTCCTCGATGGATTGACGATTACGGTGTTGCCCGAGGCAACGGCGGCGGCGGCCTGCCATGCCAGGAGCAGGATCGGGTAGTTGAAAGGCTGGATGCTGGCGACAACGCCCAGGGGCTGTTTCACCACATAGTGAAACTGATTTTCCACCACCGGTCCCAGAACGCGCCCCTGGTCGTGGCGTGCGAGTTCAGCATAGTAATCGAGGCAGGTGGCGGACCATTCCATTTCATCGGCGGTCTCCTTGTAGGGTTTGCCCGATTCCCTGACCAGCACCTCCGCCAGCATGGGCCTCAGCTCCCGCAGTTTTCGCGCAGCCCCGTGCATCAGTGCCGCCCGGGTCAGCGCATCGCTTTTTCGCCATTTCTTCTGGGCTTCATTGGCAAACTGGATGGCGTGCTCCACCTCCTCCGGCGTCGCGTCCGCCACAGATCCGATCACCATCTCCGTGGCCGGATCGATCACGTCGAAGCTCTTGGTGGACATGCTTTTGGTAAAGCGCCCTTCGACGTAATGGCAGCCGCTCAACTCTTGAATTTTTTTCAATCCGCTCACTTTTTACTCCTTTTCCCGTATTGGGTGTGTGTTGATGAAGGAGCCCATTGCTCCAGGTTTCCCGCATGCCTATGACACCAAGTTCCCCCATGTGTTGATGAAGGCATCGATTTATGCCAGGATTGGCATATCGATTTATGTCAGAATTGGCATATCGATTTATGTCAGAATTGGTTAGTTTTAAGCTGTTATAAGCATTTTTAATGCCATAAACGCCAAAATAATGACTTATAAAACAGATTCCGACGGTTAGCCGGTCACGGAAAACGCTCATGCCATCCGGCAGATTTGCAAACGGATCAAAAACACCCCGGTGTGATCTGAATTTGAATCTGTTCGGAGCTGCAAAGCCCAGCCGGCACCGGCAGGGCCGGGAGAATGCTTTACTCGGCATTGGCGGCCTGAGCCCCATCAGGTGTCATGCGACGCCAGGCGGGGATGATGGCTTGCGGTCACTTCGGGATGAGAGGTGACGGTTCCGTCGGGAAACGGGATCCGGCGCAGGTAGATGCCAGGGGGTTGATTGCATCGACCGCCATGACGGGCCGGCAGGATGCCGCCGGTGCGGAAGCCTCCGCGCCATTCAAGGATGCCCGCTTCTGTTTCTCAGATCAGGAAGTGAATCATTCAGGGCGAGACATCGCCGAGCAAATCGTGGGACCCACGCGCGACCGGCAGCTCTCATGCCTTTGTTTTGGCAACCACCACGGCGCGGCCCTTTCGGCCGTCCACCTTGAGGACGAGGGGGTGCGCCAGGCGAACGGTCGCGACATTCGCGGTCTCCTCCGTGCTCTCCTGCCGTTTGAGCCACTCCCAGTCGACGCGACCGCCCTGACCGGCCGTCACCATCAGATAGGGAATACCCATGGTCGTGATGTTGTGAAAGAAATGGGATCCCTGGGACGGCTCGGCCCGCAGCCGGGGATGGTCGGCCTCGACGATGGCGCCAACGCCGGAGATGTCCTCCCAGCGAAGGGGTATCCCCAGCCAACGGTCGGCGCTCCCCCAGCGTCCAGGGCCGATCAGCAGGTATCTGCGCCCGCTCCGGCGGAGCCTCGCGTTGATCTTTCCGATCTCCTTTGCAATAACCGGGGTCTTCGCCGGGTCGAATCCGTCGGGCTTGACATAGACGACATCCCGGATACCATACGACACAGTGTTGCCCAGGGCCCGCCGCGAGCAGACCAGGGCCCGGTCGATCTCGTCGCCGGTGATATCGACTTGCATGAGCTCTTCGCGGGCGCCCATGGGGCGGAGCTGCAGGACGGCGAACTCGGCGGGGGCGTCCGGCGCCGGCGGCAGGTTCATGCA